>VGJF01000063.1 GCA_016867585.1 Candidatus Aminicenantota bacterium
GATGGGTGGAAGGCTCGGAGCTTCCGGGCTAGACTTCGTCCTCGACGATTTGGATGTTGGCCGTCCCGGCTTTGCCGAGACCGAGCCGTTCGGCGGTGGCGATGTAGGCGGGCGCCCGCTTTTCCTCGGCGAGGGAGGGTAGTCCCTTCGCTTTCCGAAGGCTTTCGATGACCCTCCATCCGACGGCGTCGGCGGCCACGGGGTCCAGGCTGAAGATGAGCGTTTCCGCCCGCTCGGCCCAGCGGGCGTGGTGGGAAGGCCCGCGATGGAACTGGACGGTCAAGGCGTCGAGGATCGTCAAGCGATGCCTGTCCCGGATCGGCGACGATTCGAAGAGCTGGGCGACGTAGGGGTCGCAGTTCGTGTCGTGGTACTTGTTGGGGTTGTGGACGGCCCCGAAGTAGTTCTTCATTCCCGCCGTCACGCCGGCCAGGCCGTGGTCTTTGAGGACGGCCAGGCTGATCGAGGCCGTGACGAGGCCGGTCTGGATCTTGGAATACAGGGAGCCGATGTCGCGATGGACGAGGGGTTCGACTCCATAGCCGACGCCGTCCGTGTCCGTGCCGAAGACCCGGAATTCGTTCCCGTCGAGGTTGAGCTTGTAGCCGGCCTCGCGGATTTCGCGGTTCGTCCGGTCCCAGATGGTGATGCGCCGGGCGGCGAGTCCCCCCCCGACGAGAAGCCGGCCCAGGGGAAAGGCGACCTCGGGGGGGGTCGTCAGGGCCCGGCCCGCGATGGCGTTGATTTTGAGGCCGACCCGGTCGTTCGGGGAGAACATCGACCGGACGGCCTCCGCGGGGTTCGTCCGGCCGGCGAGGAGGATGAAGCCCCTTTCGAGCATCCGGGAGACCGTCCTCGCATCGGTCGAGCCGGGCTCCGGCCGGGCGCCGCGGCCCCGGACGAGGATGACTTTCGAGGGCATCGGCTTGAAGGTACACGGGCCGGCGGCGCTTGTCAATCGGCCCCGGCCGGGCTATAGTGTAGCCGATAAGGAGGCGAGCGATGAGCATCCTTTCGAGCGGCGGGGCGGCCTTGATCGCCTTTGTCTGGGGATTCGGGGCTTCGCTCCCGCCCGACGTTTCGGCCCTGTTGCCGAAGCCCGCCGGTTGGGCGATGACGGAGGAGGCCCAGCGGTTCCTTCCCGACAGCCTGTTCGAGTACATCAACGGCGCGGCCGAAAGCTATCTGGCCTACGATTTCCGCGAACTCGCCGTCGGCCAATACCAGGCGGAGAAGGGCGAGGCGGCCATGACCGTCGAAATCTACGACATGGGAAGCCCGCGCAACGCCTTCGGCATCTACGGGACGGAACGATATCCCGAAAGCCGCTTTCTCGACCTCGGCGTCCAGGGATACATCGAGGAGGGGGCGCTGAACTTCCTGGCCGGGCGGTATTACGTCAAGCTCCTTTGTTACGAGGCCGGCGGGGCCGAGGCGGAATCCCTCAAGGCCTTCGCCGGGGAGATCTTGAAGGGCGTGGGCGATCCCGGGGAATTTCCGCCCGAACTCCGCGCCTTTCCCCCGGAGGGACGCGTCGCCAACAGCGAGAAATTCCTCCTCTCCAACGTCCTCGGTTTCAAGTTCCTCTCCCAGGGCTTCCTGGCGAGCTACAAAACCTCCCAGCAGGATTTCGAGGCCTTCCTCGTCGTCGGCCGCTCGTCCGATGAGGCGGCCTCCCTTCTCGCCCAGACCGTCGCCCAGCTCTCCAAGACGGGGGCCCAGCCTGTTTCAACCGAGACCGGCATACGGATCAAGGACCCCTATCTCGACACGGTCATTCTCGCCCGGTCCGGCTCATATCTCTGCGGCGTCACGAAAATCAAGGACGGCGGCGAAGCCGAAGGAGAGAAGGTCGTGGCCGCGATGACCCGAAGCCTGAACGCCCGGACGGAATAGGCGGCGGCCATGGACGAGAGAAGCAACAAAGTCGTCACGGTTTCGGCCGCCATCCTGGCCGTCCTCGGCCTCGGAGCCATCCTCCGGCTGGGCCGTCCGGTCCTGTTTCCGTTCTGTCTGGCCCTCTTTCTCTATTTCATCATCACCCCGGCCTTGAACGCCATGGAACGGCTGAAGGTCTCCCGGACCCTGTCCCTCATCCTCATCATCGTCGTCTCGGTCGTCGTCCTTTACCTCATGGGCGTCCTCTTCTACACGAGCGGCAAATCGTTCGCCGCCGACATCCCCTCCTATGGACAGAAGGTCGGCGACCTCCTCGAGCGCCTCAAGGGCGGTCTGAACCTGCCCGAGGGAAAGTGGGACCCGCTGGCTTGGCTCGACAGCCTGGATATCGGCAAAGTCGGGACGGCCCTGCTCTCCTCCCTGGGGACATTTTTTTCCTTCATGGGGAACCTGCTTCTCATTCTCGTCTTTCTCGTCTTCATGCTGGCCGGACGGAACAAGCTTCAGGAGAAGATCCGGCGTTTCGGCCCCGCCGGCCGCTCGGCCCAGACGATCGGGATCCTCGAAAACATCGACCGCCAGGTCCAGAAGTACTTGGCCCTGAAAACCCTCATCAGCCTGGCCAGCGGGATCGTCACGATCCTGATCCTCGTCGGCTTCGGCGTTCATTACGCCGTCGCCTTCGGCTTCTTCACTTTCGTCCTGAATTACATCCCCAACATCGGCTCGTTCATTTCCAAGGCCGTGCCCTTTCTCTTCGCTATCCTCCAGTTCGGGGGTTTCTGGAAGGCCTTCTGGCTCCTCGTCGTACTCACCGCGGTCGACGCCGTCCTGGCGATGGTCATCGAGCCGCGCTTCATGGGGCAGGGTCTCGGGCTCAGCCCCCTGGCGATCCTCTTTTCCCTCTTCCTCTGGGGTTGGCTGTGGGGCCTGCCCGGGATGGTCCTGGCCGTGCCGATCATGGTCGTCCTCAAGATCGTGGCCGCGAACTTCCCCGCCCTCCGCTGGCTCGAAGGACTCCTCAGCAAATGATCACCAGGGCAGGATGAGCTTCGAGGGGCGGGAGACGTCCTTTAGTTTTTCGAAAGAGGCCAGCATCCTTTCGATATAGGCCCGTCCTTGGAAGTCGCCCCGGGCGGCCGATTTCGCGGCGGCGATGAGGCGGTCGAGGACGAAGACCTTTTCCTCGAATGTGTATCCGCCCGATCCGGCCTCGAGGAGGAGGCTGCGCTCGAAACGGCAGCGCTCCAAGCTTTGCCAGACGGCTTCCCCGACCGGGCTGCCGGCCCGACGCTCGCCGCCGGGGAGGACGACCCGTCCTCCGCCCCGGACGAGCTTGTCCTTGGCGGATTCCAGGGCGAGGATGAGGTCCCCGTCGTTGAAGTCCGGCGTCCGCCCGGCCGTTTCCCGGAGCGGGGCCTCGGCCTGGACGGCCAGCCAAGCCAGCCGCTCGTCCCTCAGAGGGTCGTCGCCCTCCGGAGGCCGGTTTTCGGAAAGCGGCGTTTTCCGCTCCAAGATCCGCCGATCCTGGTAGGGGCCGTGCTCGGAGAGATAGCGGCAGCCGGGCGGACAGGACACCTCCCGGTTCCGGATCCGCCCGCAGCAGGCCGAGCAGATCTCGCTCCGGAGGGCCGGACAGGCCCGCTTGGCTTTCCGTTTTCGGCAGTGGCCGCACTTCGCCATGGGCGTCACTCGTCGATGAGGAATGTCTCGGAGGTGAGGCTCTTGATTCTCCGTCCGAGGTATTTCTTCAGGGCCTGGGCGGCCGCTTTCTGTTCGGCCGCTTTCCGCGACGGGCCGGAGGCCCGGGCGAGAACCGTCGCTTGGACGCCGACTTCGACCACGAATTCTTTCCGGTGGTCGGGTCCTTGCTCCCCGACGAGAGTGTAGCGAGGCGCCGGAAGGTCGTTCTTCTGAAGGAATTCCTGGAGGGCCGATTTGGAGTTGTTGATCGTCGCTCCGCCGGCCGGAATTTTTTTCGCCGCCTGCTCGAGCAGGGGCCGGGTGAACGTCCGGGCGGCCTCGAAACCGCCGTCGAGGTAAAGGGCTCCGACGACGGCTTCGAAGGCTCCGGCGAGAATCGTCGGCTTCTTGCGGCCGCCGCTTTTTTCCTCGCCCCGGCCGAGGCGAAGAAAGCGGTCGAGCTTGACCTGCCGGGCGAAAGCGGACAGGGCCATGGTGCTCGAGGCCGAGGCCTTGAGTTTCGAAAGGTCGCCTTCGTCGGCCAGGGGGTATTTCCGGAAAAAGAAGTCCGCCGCGAGGAGCCCGACGACCGAATCCCCGAGGAATTCGAGGAGTTCGTTGTCCTCCGCGTCCTCCTTCGTCTCGAAAGCGTAGGAGCTGTGGGTCAGGGCCCGCAGAAGGAGGTCCTTGTCGCGGAACTTGTGGCCGAGACGCTTCTCGAGCTGCGGCGCGTTGCCGGCGGGCTTGGATCGAAAAAGAAAGCCCATCATGCCGGAAACGGATAAATGACCCGCCCGCCGCGGATCGTTCGGACAGGGGCGCCCCGAAGCTTCCAGCCTTGAAAGGGCGTGTTTCGGCCGAGGGAGGCGAATTCCGCGGCCTCGACGACGACGGTCCGGCGGAGATTGAGGAGGGTCAGATCGGCCTGGCCCCCGACGGCGATCCGGCCCGGACCGTCGAGTCCGAGGATTTCCGCCGGGCGGACCGTCCACATGGCGACGAAGCGGTCGAGGGGGATGAGGCCCCCGTGGACGAGGCGGTCGAGCAGGACGGACACGGCCGTCTCCAGGCCGACGACGCCGAAGGGCGCGCTCTCGATCCCGGCCGCTTTCTCGGCCGGGGTATGGGGAGCGTGGTCGGTGGCGAAGGCGTCGATCGTCCCGTCTTGGACGGCGGCCCGGAGGGCGGCCACGTCCTCGGCCCCGCGGAGGGGGGGATTCATCTTGAAATTGGGGTCCCGGCCCTCGAGGTCGGCCTCGGTCAGGAGGAGATGATGGGGCGCGGCCTCGGCCGTCACCCGGACGCCCCGCCGTTTGGCCTCGCGGATGAGCCCGGCCGCGCCCTTCGTGCTGACATGGGCGATATGGATCCTGGCTCCGGCGGCTTCGGCGAGAAGGATGTCCCGGGCGACCATGACCTCTTCGGCCGCCGAGGGAATGCCCGGCAGCCCCAGGCGGCGGGAAACCGGGCCCTCATGGATGATTCCGCCATCGGCCAGAGAGGCGTCTTCGGCATGGTCGATGATCAGGGTGCCGAGATCGCGGGCCCTCTCCAAGGCCCGGAGCATCAGGCGGCTGTTTTGGACGCATTTTCCGTCGTCGGAGAAGGCGACGCAGCCCGCCGCCGACAAGGCGGCCATATTCGCCAGCTCGGCCCCGAGAAGGCCCTTGGTCAAGGCTCCGATGGGCAGGACGCGGACGAGCCCGGCCCGGGCGGCCTCGGACTTGATGTGCTCCGTGACGTCGGGATGATCATGGGGCGGCCTGGTGTTGGGCATGGGGCAGATCGTCGTGAATCCGCCCTTGGCCGCGGCCCGGCCTCCGCTGGCGATGGTCTCTTTCGCCGTCTGTCCGGGATCGCGGAGATGAACGTGGAGGTCGATGAAGCCGGGGGCGACGACGAGCCGCGAGGCGTCGATCGTCTCGGCTCCCCGAGCCTCGATCCGCGGCTGGAGGTCGGCGATCCGCCCCCCCTCGATGAGGATGTCGAGGGTTTCGTCGAGGCCCGAGGCCGGATCGATGACCCGGCCGTTCCGGATGAGGAGGCTCATCGGCGGATTTTCCGACGGAGGAGGGGGACAACCGGCTCGGCGATGAGGACTTCGTCTTTGCCGTCGAACTCCTTGAGCTTGACCTGGATGATCTCGCGGCGGGAGGTCGGCAGGACCTTGCCGACATAATCGGCCCGGATGGGGAGTTCGCGGTGGCCTCGGTCGATGAGAACGAGCAGCTGGATCGATTTCGGCCGGCCCTTGTCGAACAGACTGTCCATCGCCGCCCGGATCGTCCGTCCGGTGAACAGGACGTCGTCGACGAGGAGAACGTCTTTTTTGGCCACGGCGAAGGGGATAACGGTCTTGTGGACCATATGGGCGGCGTCGAGCTCGGTGAAGTCGTCCCGATAGAGGGTGATGTCCATGATCCCCACGGGCGGGGCGATCCCCTCGCTGTCCTTGATGATCTTGGCGATTCGTTGGGCAAGGTAGATGCCCCGGGTTCTGATGCCGATGATGACGATGTGTCTGAGGTCCCGGTTCCGCTCGAGGATTTCCGTGGCCAGCCGGTCCAGGACGCGCCTGATCTTGGCCGCGTCCATGACGCTGGCCTTGATTTTCTCGGACATGTCCGTCTCCTTCGCCTTGGTTATATCACAATCGCCGGCCTCGGCCAAAGAACCGGCGGGCGGCCTCGATGTCCCGCCGGATTTGGGCGGCCAGCGCTTCCGGGCCGGAAAAGACCCGCTCCTCGCGGAGCTTGACGAGGAAGGCCAGGCCGACGGAAGCCCCATAAAGGTCTCCCTCCCAGTCCAGGATATGGGTCTCTATGGCCGGGCGGGAAGGCCCGAAGGTGGGACGGAGGCCGACATTCGTCACCGACGGCCGGTCGGCGCCTCCGAGGCGCAAAGAGGTCAGATAGACGCCCTGGGGGACGATTTCATTCGGGGTCTCGATATTGGCCGTGGCGAAGCCCATCCCTCGGCCGCGGCCCGAGCCGGCGACGACATCGCCCTCGATGGCGTAGGGACGTCCGAGGAAGTCGTTGGCCAGGCCGATATCGCCCTCGGCCAGGCAGGCCCGGATGAAGCTCGAACTGACGATCCGGCCGCGCCGGCGGAGATGGGGGACGGCCCTGACCTCGAATCCCGCCCTCCGGCCCATTCGGGCCAGGCCGTCGGCGTCGCCTCGGCGGCCGCGGCCGAAACGAAAATCCGCTCCGACGACGACGAGCCGGGCCCGGAGCCGGCCGCGGAGGACCGACCGGACGAAGCCCCAAGGCGGGAGCGAAGCCAAGGCGCGCCGGAAGGGGGCGACGATGACCCCGTCGAGATTGAAACGGGCGAGACCTGCGAGCCTTTGCTCCAATGTCTGGATCATCAAAATCCGGGACGACCCGAAGAACTTTTCCGGATGGGGGGTGAACGTCAGGACATACGCCGGGAGACGGCGGCGGGCGGCCTCGAGAGTCAACTGCCGAAGAATCCGCCGATGCCCCCGATGGAGGCCGTCGAAATTGCCGAGGGCCACGGCGCAGCCTGCGGGGGGCGGCGGCCGGAAGGCCCCCCAGGAGCGGACGACCTCCATGGCCCTAGAACTTCAAAATTTGGGCCCGCTCGAGGTAGTGGCTCTTGAGCTGGCCGAGGCAGGCCTCGAGGAACTTTTCCTCCTCGGGTTCAAGCCGGCCGTTGGTCCGGTCTTTGAG
Organism: Candidatus Aminicenantota bacterium; assembly: GCA_016867585.1. Classification (GTDB taxonomy): domain Bacteria; phylum Acidobacteriota; class Aminicenantia; order Aminicenantales; family UBA4085; genus JAAZPG01. Next base: position 7,281 of record VGJF01000063.1, read on the forward strand.
GAGGTCGAGGAGGTCGATCAGCCGCTTGGCGAAGGGGAGGTTCTGGTCGAGATTCTGCTTGACCGGGTCTTCGACGAGGCCGAGTTTGACCAGGGCCTGGGTGTACAAGGGGAGGACGATGTAGCTGAAATCGAGCGGGGGGAGAAAATCCTCGGTTTTCCCGCCGGCCGGCCGGCCGTTGTCTCGTTCTTCGGTCATGGCGTTTCATCCTTGTCGAGGCCGCATGGCCTCAGGGAAAGAATCCATCTTAGCGGCTTCCGGATCATTTTTCAAGACGGCGGGAAGCTGGCCGGTTAACATTTTATTTCCGCCGACTCAACCGTATGCCGCGGCCATATCCCCCTCGCTGCGCCACCCTGACGAGGGTCCCGCTTCGCTCCGGGGGATACGGCCGCGCCATGGGCATTTGTGGAAAAACATAAAAAGTGTATAACGGCCAGGGCGGGAAGGATGGTATGATGGCTGTCCGCGGAAAGGATGAACGCATGAGCGGCGCGACCTCGGCCGGAGAAAAGTTTCAAACCCTCGTCGGCATCCTGGACCGTTTACGCCGCCCGGGCGGCTGTCCCTGGGACCGGGAGCAGGACGAACGGTCCATCGCGAACTTTTTCCTCGAGGAGGTCTACGAGGCCGTCGACGCCCTGTTCCGGGGAGACGTCGCCGCCCTGGCCGAAGAGCTGGGCGATGTCTTGATGGAAGTCGTGTTCCTTTCCAGGATATACGAGGAAAAAGGCTCCTTCACGGTCGCCGATGCCCTCGAAGGCGTCACGGCCAAACTCATCCGCCGCCACCCCCACGTTTTCGGGGAAGACCGTTGCGAGGACTCGCGGCGGGTCCTGGAGGCCTGGATTAGGCGGAAGAGCGAGGAAAAGAAAGGGGCCGGGCCCTTCGAGAGCTTGGCCATGACCGCCCCGGCGCTCCTGTCGGCTTTCCAGATCGGGGTGCGGGCCTCCCAGCACGGCCACGAAGGGGCCACGGCGGCCGAAGCCTTGGCCAAGGCCAAGGAGCGGATTGCCGAACTCGAAGGCGGAGGGGATTCCGGGGGAGAAGCCTTGGAGGAAAAGATCGGCGAGGCCTTCTTCGCCTTGGCCGACTTCGCCCGCCTCCTCGGGGTCAATCCCGAGATCGCCTTGCGCCGGGCGAATGCTCGATTCGTCGTCCGTTTCGCCGCTCTCCCGAGGAAGAAATAGGGAAGCTAGCCGGCCGAGGGCGCGGCCGACTTCTGCTGCTTCCGCATCATCAGGGCGGCCTTGATGAAGGCCTCGAGGTCGCCGTCGAGAATCTTGTCTGTATCGCCCGTTTCGAGCCGCGTCCGGAGGTCCTTGATCATCTTGTAGGGATGGAGGACGTAGGACCGGATCTGGTTCCCCCAGGCGATGTCGGTCTTGGCGTCCTCGAGCTTTTCGATTTTCTCCCGCTTCTTGCGCCGCTCGAGCTCGTAGAGGCGGGCCTTGAGGACCTTCATCGCCGAAGCCTTGTTCTTGTGCTGGGAGCGCTCGTTCTGGCACTGGACGACGATCCCGGTCGGGAGGTGGGTGATCCGGACGGCCGAGTCCGTCGTGTTGACGTGCTGGCCGCCCTTGCCTCCGGCCCGGAAGGTGTCGATCTTCAGGTCGTCGGGGCTGACGGCGACTTCGACGTCCTCGTCGATCTCGGGATAGACGAAGACGGCGGCGAAGGATGTGTGCCGGCGCTTGTTGGCGTCGAAGGGCGAGATCCGGACGAGCCGGTGGACGCCGATCTCCTGGCTGAGCCGGCCGAAGGCGAAGTCCCCCTCGAGCCGGAGGGTCGCGCTCTTGATCCCCGCCTCCTCTCCGGCCATGACGTCGAGGACTTCGGTCTTGTAGCCCGTCCGCTCGGCGTAGCGGAGATACATCCGGAGGAGGATCTGGGCCCAATCCTGGGATTCCGTCCCCCCCGCCCCGGGATGGATCGTCAGGAGGGCGTTCCGGCCGTCGTCGTCCTCGTCGAACAAGGTTTGGAGCTCGGCCTCGTCCAGCCGCCGGCGGAAGGCCGCCAGGCTCTGTTCGAAATCCTTGTCCACGGCCTCGCCTTCGCGGGCCAGGTCGATGAGGACCTCGATCTCTTCCCGCTTTTCGTACAACGCCGCGAGGAAGGCGACTTCCCGTTCGATCCGCTTTTTCTGCTGCTGGAGGGATAGGGAGCGCTTCTGGTCCTGCCAGACATCGGGGGAGGAGAGGTCCCGGTTCAGGGCCGCGAGCCGGGATTTCTTGGCCTCGAGGTCAAAGAAAACCTCGAAGCTCGTCGAATTTCGAGAAGGCGGCCCGGGCCTGGGCTTCGAGTTCGCTCCAGTGGCCGGAGGCGGAGGTTTCGTTGGGGCTCATGGGCGTCTCTTGAAAAAGGACAAGATAAGGAGAACGGCGACGATTGTCAAGCCGAGATGGGCGAAGACATCGCCGTGACGGGCGTAGAACGTCAGGCCGCGGAGGGGCGTGACGGCCGCCTCGAGGAAGGTCCGAGTCCCAATCTCGGACAGAACGAGGACCCGTCCGTAGGGGTCGATGATCCCGCTGATCCCGGTCGTCGCCGCCCGGAGCAGAAAACGCCGGTTTTCGACGGCCCTGACGACGGCCGCGGCGAAATGCTGATGGGGAGCGGCACTCCTCCCGTACCAGCCGTCGTTGGTGATCGTGACGAGGAAGGCGGCTCCCTTTTTCGTGAACCTCCGGACGAGGTCGGGAAAGATGACCTCGTAGCAGATCGGCGAACCGAAGGGGATGCCCTCAAAGGCATGAAGGACAGTCTCGGTCCCGGGGGTGACTTCGCCGATGGCGTGGGTCACCCTGTTGATGAACCCGAAGATTTTCTTGTAAGGCGTGTACTCGCCGAAGGGGACGAGATGCATCTTGGCGTACCGGGTCGTCGAGAGGTCCGGGGCGAGACAGACCGCCGTGTTGTGATAACGGGGACTCTCCGCCGGTCCGGACTCCTCGTTCGTCCCGACAAGGAGCGTCGTCCCGGTCTCGCGGACGAACTCCTGAAGACGCCCGGCCAGGCTCCGGGACAAGGGCTCTCGGCAGCTGAAACAGAGCGGGACGGTGAATTCGGGCCAGACGACCAGACGGGCGCCCCGGTCGGCGGCCCGGCGGGTGAGGTCGAGATACCCGTCGAAGAGATCGAGGACGAAATCGGCCCCGACGTCGTTCCAGTCGACGTCCGAGGGGACGTTCCCCTGGATGACCGCGGCCGGGAAAGACTCGGCCGTCGGGGGGACGGTCTTGAGGCTGAGAAAGCCTCCGGCGTGGACGAGGACGGCAAAGGCCGTGCCGACGGCGAAGAAGAGCCGGTTCTGGAATTTGACCGAGGCGACGAAGAGGGATTGGAAGAGGACCAGGACGAAGGACAGCCCGTACACCCCGGTCACGGCCGACATTTGGAGGAAAGAGATGTTCTTGGTCTGACTGAGGCCGAGGAGCCCCCACGGGAAGCCGGTGAGGAGGTGGGTGACGAGATATTCCTGGCCGACCCAGATGAACGGCGCGGCCCAGTAGGCGGCCGCCGGAAGGCGGCGGCGGAGGAGGGCGAAGACGAGTCCGAAGACGCCCCAGGAGGAAGCGAGGAGAAGGGCCAGGAAGAAATAGACGAGGAGGCTGACGGCGGGGGGGAGATTCCCGTAGTGGGCCGGGACGGCTGGAATCCAGTACAGGAGGACGGCATAGAAGGCCGTGCCGGCCGTCCAGCCGAGGCCGAGGGCCCGTCCGGGGCTCTTATCGGACAGGAGAAAGAGCAGCGGGATCAGCCCCAGCCAAGCGGGGAACATCAGGCCCGCCTTTGGAAAAGCGAGGGCCGTGACGGCCCCGCTGGCCGCAGCGCCCAGCAGCGCGCCGATCCCGCGTCTCATCCCGGCCGGGCCTCAGAACCTGACGAGGAAGAAGTCGGCCGGCCGCTTCCCGAGGACGGCGGCAAGTTTCTTCCGGGCCGCCTCGGCCTCTTCCCGGCCGGGGTAGGGTCCGATCCGGACGCGGTAAAACGTTCTGACGTCCGTCGGGAACGGGTCGAGGACGACGGCCGTGAATCCGTCCCGTTCGAGCCTCCGGGCGAACGACGTCGCCGCGGCCTTGTCGTTCGTCGCGCTGGCCTGGACGAAAAACCGGCCGGTCTTGGCCGGGGCCGCGGCCGGTTTGGCTTCGGCTTTTTTCGGTTCCGCGGCGGCCTTTTTCTCCGGCGGACGGACCTCGTCCGCGGGGGTCTTAACGGCCCCGGGTTGGCCCTCCGGTTCGGCCCGGCCCGGCTCGGCCGATTCCCGGCGGGGAAGGGGCTTGTCCGGGATGACGGCCTCGGATTTCGCCGCGGCCGAGAGGCCCGCCTCCGCGGCCAGGCGGCCTTGTTTCTTTCCGACGGAAACGCCCAGGATGAAGATGATGACCCCGACGATGAGGACGCCGACGAACACGGCCGCGAGCTGAGAACTCTTGAATTGGAGCTCGCGGTATTGTCCGGACTGTTTCATCGGGCTATTTCTTTTCCGAAGAGTCGGAGGTGAACGCTTTGAGGATCTCCAACGGCAGGGGAAAGACGATCGTCGAGTTCTTCTCGGTCGCGATCTCGGTCAAGGTGCTCAGGAAGCGGAGCTGGAGGGCCTGGGGGTTGGTGGAGATGATGTTCGCGGCCTGGACGAGCTTGTCGGCCGCTTGGAACTCGCCGTCGGCGTGGACGATCTTGGCCCGGCGGTCGCGTTCGGCCTCGGCCTGCTTGGCGATGGCCCGGACCATGGCCTCGGGGAGGTCGACCTGCTTCATCTCGACGAGCTGGACCTTGATCCCCCAGGGGTCGGTGTGCTGGTCGATGATTTCCTGGAGCTGGGCGTTGAGCTTTTCCCGCTCGGAGAGCAGGTCGTCGAGTTCGACCTGGCCGAGGGCGCTCCGGAGGGTCGTCTGGGCGAGTTGGGAGGTCGCGTAGAGATAGTCCTGGACCTCGATGACGGACTTGATCGGATCGATGACCCGGAAATAGAGGACGGCGTTGACCTTGACCGAGACGTTGTCGCGGGTGATGACGTCCTGGGGGGGGACGTCCATCGTGATCGTCCGGAGGCTGATCTTGACCATCCGGTCGATGGGGGCGAAGACGAGAATGATCCCCGGACCCTTGGCCTGGGGAAGGAGCCGGCCGAGGCGGAAGATGACCCCCCGTTCGTACTCCCGCAGGATCTTGATCGAATTCAAGATGTAAATCAGGAACAACCCGACGACGATCATGGGATACGTGACCATGGAACCCTCCTTATCCGTCGTTCGATTTTGTCACCTTCAGCCGAAGGTTGGGGAGGACGGCCGTGACCTTGATCCGGGCGCCGCGGGGAACCTCCTCGTCGGCCACGGCCCTCCAGATCTCGCCGTGGACGAAGACCCGGCCGCCGGGGGCGAGGTCGGTCTGGGCCGTCCCGGTTTCGCCGACGAGGCCCTCCGCGCCCGTGGCGACGCGGCCGCGGTGGGCCCGGACGACGAGCGAAACGAGGAAGGCGATGATGATGCCGATCCCGAGGGCGAAGGGGACGATGATCCGGAGATGGGGCCGCATTTCGGGAATCGGGGCCTTCACGAGCATCGTCGTCCCGATGACCAGGGCGGCGACGCCGCCGATGGTCAGGGCTCCGAAGCTGTGGACTTTGAGTTCCAGGATGAACATGGCCGCGGCCAGGAGGATGAGAATGAGGCCGACGTAGTTGATCGGCAGAATCTGGAACGAAAAGATCGCCAGGAGCAGAGAGATGCCGCCGAGGACTCCGGGCAGGATCGCCCCGGGATTGGCGAACTCGAAGTACAGCCCGAGAAGGCCGATGAGGAGGAGGATCGCGGCCAGGTTGGGGTTGGAAATCGTCAGGAGGAACTTCTGGCGGGCGGTCATCGGGATTTCGATAATCTCCCGGCCGGCCAGCCGGAGGACGGATTCTTCGCCGCTCCACCGCCGGAGCGTCCGCCCGTCGAGGCTCCCGAGGAGTCCGCCGTCGTCGGCCGCGACGAGGTCGATGAGACCGCCGGCCAAGGCCTCCTGGGCCGAGTAGGACCGGCTCTTGCGGACGGCGTCTTCGGCCATTTGGAGGTTGCGGCCCCGCTTCTCGGCCAGCGAGCGGATGTAGGAGGCCGCGTCTTCGGTGACCTTGTCCTCCATCGTCTTGTCCATGGGCTGGCCGGTCACGGAGACGCCCACGGGATGGGCCGCGCCGGTCGAGGTTCCGGGGGCCATGGCGAAGATGTCGCAGGCGAGGCCGATGAAGAAGCCGGCCGAAGCCGCCCTCCCCCCGCTCGGGCTGACGTAGGCCGCGACCGGCGTTTTCGCGGCCAAGACGGCGGCGATGATTTCCCGCATCGAGGTGTCGAGGCCCCCGGGGGTGTCGAGACCGATGAGGAGGAGAGCCGCCATCTCGCGGTCGGCCCGCTCGATCGCCCCCCGGATGTACTCCGAGGTGACGGGATGGATGGCCGCTTCGACCTTGATTTTCAGGACCGCGGCCTGACCGAACAGCGGGCCGGCGAGGATCCCGGCCAGGCCGAAGGCGGCGATTCTCTTCATGTTGATTCCATTATAGAAAGAACGTCCGGACAAGTCAATCCGCCATCCGTTTCGCGGCTTGACATTTGACCGGCGATAAACTATTTATAGGGCTCGTCCAGGAGCTCTCCATGATCAAAAACGATATCGCCCTCGCGATCGAGAAGAAGACCGAATTCAACGGTTCGAAATCGCTCGAGATCGTCGAGGCCGTCCTGGAGGCGCTGAAGGGAGCCCTCGCCCGCCAGGAGAAGGTCGAAATCCGGGGCTTCGGGAGCTTCAAGGTCGTGGCCAAAAAGACGGGCTACGGCCGCGACATCCGGCGTCAGAAGCAGATCCATATCACCCAGGGCAAGCGGATCAAATTCCGATCCGGCCAGGAGCTCAAGCACGTCAGCCCCAAGACGCAGGCCTGATTCCGGTCCGGCGGCGGCGACGGCGACCCCGCTCCGGCCGGCGAAGGTTCGGACCTATCCCCTCTCCGCCAGGCCGAGCCAGGTCGGTTTGGCCGAGTTCGGCCGCCCCGTCGCCTCCGGGGCGACGGTCGCCGGTTTGCTCCGCAGCCTTCCCGACATCCTCCAGGCCCGGGATTTTCGGTTGTTCGTAGCGGCCCTGCGGAGGGCCAAGGCCGGGAGGAAGGCCGTCGTTTGGGCCCTCGGCGCCCACGTCATCAAGACCGGCCTCAATCCCGTGATCATCGAT
>VGJF01000064.1 GCA_016867585.1 Candidatus Aminicenantota bacterium
CGACGAGCCGCCAGTTGGGATCCCGATCCTTGAGCCAGGCGGAAACCCCCCCCGAATGGCCGGCCGCTTCCAGGCGCGCCCGTTCATCCAGCTCGCGCCAGAGGCGGAGAAGGATTTCCGGGGTAAGGTATTCGAGTCCCTTCATCGGGGGGACGCGCTCGGCCATGGTCCGCAGTTCGTCCCCGCCGGGCTCGGCGGGCCGGGCGGAAGGGTCGGTTTCCAGCCCCGGGACGTGGCAGAGCGCGGTCAGGTAGCTGCGGGCAAATTCCCGCCAAAAACGCAGGATGGGGGAGGGCATCACGCCCCATGATTCCCCCGCCAGCTCCAGCAAACCGGCGGCCTGATCTTCGGTCCACAGGCGGCGGAGGCGCTGGGACTCGGGAGTTCCACCGGGCGCCTCGGCGGCGTCGAGATACAAGCGTCCGGAGGGCGAAAGCGCGGGCTCGGGGATCGGCCGTCTCGATCCGTCGATCGGCTTTTCGTCTATCATAAGAATCTCATTTACAGATAGGAAAACGATTTGTCAAACAGAACCTCCTCTTAATATAGGAGCTCTATGACGAAAGGTGGAGTGAGTCAAGTTGACTCGACAGCCCCGATAGGGTTATTCTTATCAAGAAGAAGCGGGAGGTAGCCATGCGCCGCCTAGGGATCGGGCTTTTCGTCTTATTGACCTTCGGGCCGCTTTTCGCCCAGTCGACCCAGGATCCGGTCATCGAGATCCGGATCGCCCGCGGCGAGACGCTGGGGTCGATCGCCAGGACGTATCTCGCCAATCCGGGGGATTGGCGGGAGGTCGCCCGGATCAACCGTCTGGCCGATCCCAACGTCCTTACCCCGGGGCAAGTTCTCGTCATTCCCGTCAGGCTCCTCAAAGAGGCCCCAGGCGAAGCCGTCGTCACCTTCGTCAAAGGGACGGCTGAAGTCCGGGCAGGGGAGGGCGCTCCATGGACGCCGCTGGCTCTCGGAGCCAAGGTTCCCGAAAGAAGCGCCGTCCGGACCGGGGAAGCCAGCTCCCTGGAGATCACTTTCGAAAACGGCGACTCTTGCTTCCTCCGGCCGCGGACGACGCTCGGCCTCTCCTCGCTCCAGAAGAGGGGCGGGTCGTTCTTCCATCAGCTGTTCCTTCAGATGGGCAAGGTCGTCACCCGGGTCCGCAAGGCGACGGGAGCCGAATCGCGCTTCGAGATTCGCACGCCGTCGGCCCAGTGCGCCGCCCGGGGGACCGAGTTCCGGACTTCGGTCGGAGAGGACGGCATGTCCCGCCTCGAAATCTTGGAAGGGGGGGTCTCGGTCGAGGCGGCGGCCAAGCGGGTCGATGTCGCGGAGGGATACGGAACGGCCGTCAAGCCCGGCGAGGCGCCGCTCCCCCCACGGCCGCTTCTCCCGGCGCCGGTCGCGACTTCGGTCGAGCCGGTATACAAGAGCGTTCCCTTCGGCCTCCTCTTCGAACGCATGTCCGGCGCCGCGGGCCTTGTCGCGGCCTTGTCGACCGACGCCGACGGCAAAAGCGAGGTGTTCTTTTCCCGTTTCGCGGCCGAAAACGCGTTCCGGGTGATCGATGTCCCGGACGGCCTCTATTTCCTCCACGCCCGGGCCGTCGATGAGATCGGACTGGAGGGCTTTCCCTCGAAACCTCTCGAAATCCGGGTGCGAACGCGGCCCCGGCCGCCCGCCATTCCCATCCCGGCCGAAGGATCGGCCAAGAGGGCCGGGACGATGACGTTTTCCTGGCCCGGAGCCGAGGGCGCCGATCGTTATCATGTCCAGCTGGCCGAGGACGCCGGATTCAGCCGACTCGCCTTCGACGAAATCCTCTCCCAGCCGGTCTGGACGATCACTCGCTATGCCGGACCGGTTTTCCTCCGGGCCGCGTCGATTGCCCCGGACGGCTTCGAGAGCGCTTGGTCGCCCGTGTTCCGGGTCGATATCTCCCCTCCGTTGGCGCCCCCCGCTCTCGACAAACCCGATGTCGGGAAGAAGGATGTCTTTCTGAGCTGGAAGGAATCGGGCCAGGGTTTGATCTACCGGGTTCAAATCTCGAGCCGGCCGAATTTCGAAGTCGTGATCCACGACCTGATCACCCGGGGCTTGGGGCTGTCTTTCCCCAAGCCCAACGCCCGAGGCCTCTACTATGCCCGGGTTCAGGCCGTGGATTTCCAAGGGGCGGAAAGCCCATTCTCGGAACCGGTGAGTTTCCGGATTTCCCGGGGATGGGCCGGGTTTTTCACGCCCTGCCTGCTTTTCCTCATTCTGGAGGGCCTCGTCTACCTCCTACTCTTATGAGGAGGACCTCCCGGATCCGTCATTTCCGCCGGCAGGCTCTCGTCTTGTCCGCGGCGATGGCCGTTCTCCTGGCTTCCGATTTTTTGGGAATGTTCGAAGGCCTGAACCGGTCCCTGGCCGACCTGAGTTTCCGGCTTCGAGGCCCCCGTCCCGCCGACCGGAACATCCTCATCGTGGGCATCGACGACACCGTCCTGGAAAGATTCGGGCGATGGCCGATTCCTCGACGCCATTATGCCCGGTTTTTGGAGGCGACGAGGGAAGCCCGGGCCGTCGGGATCGACGTCATCATGGTCGAGCCCGAGGGGGACGACGCTCTCTTGGGCGAGGCGGCCGAAAGGCACGGCCGGGTCGTCTTTCCGGCCTCGGTCGGAAAAGACTTGGCCCTCGAACCGTTCCCCGGCCCCCTGGCTTCGGTCCGGCGAGGTCATGTCCAGATCGAGCCGGGGACGGACGGCATCATCCGCCGCGTCTTCCATACGATGGAGGTCGGCGGAGTCGTCGTCCGGTCGTTTGCCTCCGTGATTCACGAAACCGCGCTGGGAACGGCCGTCTCCTCCCCCGCTCCGCCGTCCGGTCCTTCCTCCCCCTCGGCCGGGATCCGGCGCGGCGAGGCCATGGACATCGACTTCTACGGGCCTCCGGGGACGTTCGACGGGCTCTCGCTGGCCGACGTCCTCGACGGGCTCTATCCGGCCCATTTTTTCAAGGGCAAGATCCTTCTTCTCGGAGTCACGACCCCCGGTCTCGAAGACCGGATGATGATTCCCTTCACGGACGAGCGGAACACGATGCCCGGGGTCGAGGTTCACGCTCACATCCTCAACAACCTGCTCGACGGCACCGCCATCCGTCCGGTCGGACGGGGGATTGTCTGGCCGGCGGCCGTCGTCGTCGGGATCCTGTTCTTTCTCTTTTTCCGGCGGCGGACGGAATCCGTGTCCGTCCTGGCCTGGGCTTCGGCCTTGTCGGTGTTCGCGGCGGCCGTTTTTCTCCTTTTCGTCAAGGCCCGCTTGTGGCTTCCCCCGGCCTTCGCCGGCCTGGCCGTCACGGCGGCCTTCGTCCTGGCTTACGCCTTCCGGCTCGACGAGGCGGCCCGCCGGCTGGACGCCAAATCGCGGACCCTCCACCTGAAGCTGGCGGGGACGGAGCCGGGAAAATCCCCGGGCGCGAGGTCGGCGGGGCTGGCGGGATTTCTTTCCGCCCGGGGGATCAACGCCAAGGTCGACCGTCTTCTGGCCGTCGAGCAGGCCTATGAGCACACCCTCGAAGAGACCGTCCGCCGGCGGACGGAGGACCTGGCCGCCGCTTTTGAGACGATCAACGAGATGTCGAACGAAATGATCCACCGGCTCACCAAGGCCGTCGAATCGAAAGAGCTGGGGACCGGAGAGCACGTCACCCGGATCGGCTTGTACGCCCGGCAGATCGCCCGCTATCTCCAACTGCCCGAGGAATACGTTGAGATGCTCGCCTTCGCCAGCCCGATGCACGACCTCGGCAAAATCGGGATCCCAGACCGGATCCTCCTCAAGAACGACGCCCTGTCGCCCGAAGAATTCAGGGTTATGAAGGAGCACACCCGGATCGGGGAGCGGATTCTGGCCCAATCCGACCATCCCAAGATCAAAATGTCGGCCGCCATCGCCCTCCATCATCATGAGAAATGGAACGGCGCCGGCTATCCCCAGGGGCTGCGCGGAGAGGCGATCCCTCTCGAGGCCAGGATCGTGGCCGTGTGCGATCAGTACGATTCCCTCCGCAGCGCCCGGCCTTACAAACCGCCGTACGACCATGAGGCCGCCGTGAACATCATTATGCGGGGCGATTCGCGGACGCAGCCGGAGCATTTCGACCCCGATGTTCTCAAAGCCTTTCTGGCGCTGTCCCCCCTCTTCAAGGAAATATTCGACAGCCATCCGTCCCTTTGAGCGTTATCATGGAAAGTTCTCTTGACTTCGGTGGGGGTTCATGAAGCCGGGGCAACGGCCTCGCTCCCTGGTCCGGTTCTTCACGCCCTCCCGAGGCAGGCGGTTCGGCGGCGAAGAACTCGCGGCGAAAGAGGACCTCCTCAAAATAGAGAACGTCGCGGCGGATGACGTCGAAGGCGGGAGGCCGGAAAAGATATGATATATCGCTAAGGCGGGGTCAGCTGACGGTCGGCAAGGAGAAGCAGACCTTGGACCGGGACGCCGTAGGGGCAGGCTTGTTCGCACGGCGCCGGACAGTCGCGGCAGGCGTCGGCCTTCGCCCCGGGGATCTCCGAGTAATAGGCCATGGCTTCGCGTTCGCGCCCCTGGCCGGCGGAATACTGGAGATACCGGGCGATGGTGTTGACCGGCACGCCGTGCGGGCAGGACGGTTCGCAGAGGCCGCAGGCGTGGCGGCAATAGAGGCCGCCGCACCCCTGCCGGTATCCAGAGAGCCGGTCCTCGTCCTTGCCGTCGAGGCGCGTTCCCGAGATCTGGACGAAGGAATGCATCTCTTCGTAGTTTCGGGCGATGAAGCAGACCGTGTGGACGTCGGGATTGCCCAGGCAGAAGCGGATGGCCGCCGCCTTGATCTCCTCCGGATTCCGGAGGTTTCGGGCCTTGATGAATTCCTGGGCCTTGTCGAACTTGTCTTTGTAGCGGCGAAGCCCCTCGAGCTGAAACTCGCTCGCCGTCTTTCCCTGTTTCTCGATCTCCTCGACCCGGGCCTTCATGAGATCATAGATGGCCACCGGGGTCGTTTTCATGAGGGCCGTGCCGATCCGCTTTTCGCGGCAGAGCCCGAGGATCCGGTCCCCTTGGTCCATCTGGAGAAAATTGTAGGCCAGGAGGAAGACGTCGAACCGGCCGTCTTCCGCCGCGGCCCCGAGGACCGCTTCCATCGTCTCCTCCGGATCGCGGTACCAGAACGAGCCGTGATGGGAAACCCCGGTGAACCGGACGCGGCCCTCGGCCTTGAGCTCCCGCATGGCTTCGTGGAAGCCCTCGGTCTTGAGGAGCGCGGCTTTTTCGGGGCAATGCATCATCAGGCAGTCGACGTAGTCCGTCTTGAGCTCCTCGAGGCATTTCCGAGCCCGTTTGATGAATCCTTCCTTGGATTTATCCTCGAGGACCTCGAGCTTGGTCGCCAGGAAGATCGCCTTGCGGTCGCGGCCGGCGATGGCTTTGGCCACGGTCCGGTGATGGCCGGGATACTGCTCCGCCGTGTCGATGTAGTTCACGCCGGCGTCCAGGGCCGCGGCGATGACCCCGTCGTCCTGGATGAATCCGGCGGCGATGTCGGAGACCTTGAATCCCGTCCGGCCGAGCGTCCGGTATTCCCGGATCTTCGGCGGCGTCTCGGCCGTCCGTCTTGGAGCCGGTTCGCCGGCGCCGCCTCGGGCCGCTTTTTCGGACAAACCGGCCCCGAAAACACCGGCCAGGGACTTCTTCAGGAAGGTTCTGCGTCCGAGGTTTTGTGTCGGCATCGTTGGGCCTCCGGCGGTTCCGTTTTCTGTTCGGTGATCCGGCTTCATCTTACCACAGACGGCGTTCGCTTCGTCGTTTCTTCTCGCGGGGCCGACGAGGGACGGACGGCTGACGGCGGGTCATTTCACAGAAGAGGCTCGATTCGTCGATTTCGACGATCCTCGCCTCGACGGGGAAGAGGCGGGCCAGGGCGAGAAAACGCTCCGGCCCGAAGGTCGTGGCCGTGAAGCCGTCCTTGCAGACGATCGTCCCATCGCCTGTCCGGCTCTCGTCGATCTCGCCGAGAAGTCCCGCTTCAGCCTGCCGCCGGAACCATTCCAAGCGGTGGGGCCAGAATTTTTCCGAATAGCTCGAAAACAGCAGGCGTCCGTGATTTATCGCGAATCGGCGAAGCGGGCCGTCCACGTGATGAGGCCTTCGCCCGCCGGGGAGAGGGCCAGGCGGAGGAGACCGCCTTCCCGGTCGACCCGCTCGAGTCGGGCGGCTTCGACGTCGAGTTTCTCGAAGGCGAATCCGGCGGGCTCGGTCACATAGAGAACATAGGGATCCCCCGGCACGCCGCGGCTTTTCCCCGTAAGGGCGGCGCCCTCCCAGCGGACATCGTCCAGGTCGACGCCGCCGCCGGTCGCGTGGCGGCTCGTGGCCAGCAGCTGGGGATGGAGTTTTTTCTTCCGGATGATGAAGGCCTGCGATTTGTATGTCGGGTCGAGGGGGCCGGGAGCGAAGCCGCCGGCAAAGCTCCCGAGGAGTCGCTTCGTCCAGAATTCGAAGACGAAATATTCGCCGGCCGGGTCGAGGCCGAGGTCGGAAAAGCGGATTTCGGCGAAGTCGCCCCCCGTCCGGCCGAGGACGAGCCAGTTCTCGAAGGGCCGGTCGATTTCGAGGGCATAGAGAAAACAGGCCGGGGTGTATCCGCCGTCGAAGACGCGCGGGCCGCTTCCGCTGACTTCGACGTCCGCCCTCCAGAGAAGGCTCGAGCGCGACGGATCGACGTCGTAGATCTGCCCCGGACGGGTGAAGAGGACCGGGACCGTTCTCTTGGCCGGTTCGACGGCCGCCGTCCGGTAGACAGCCGGCTTGTCGGTCAGCATGAAAAGCGAGCCGGTCAGGGTCGTGACGAGCGTCGGCCGGAACCCGTCGGCGTCGAGTTCGATGTGGTCCGGATCGTTCCGCCAGACGACGTTGTTGAACGAGTTGTATTGGGCAAGGCCGGCATAGGCGAAGCCGTCTTCGCCGATCCGGCCGTCTTTCCACTCGACCGCCGCCGGGGCGTTGGGCGCGGGGTCGGCCGCCGCGGCTGTCTCTTGCCCCGCGGCCGTCGAAGTCCTTCCCGGATTCAGGAAAGGAGCCGGGATCGACGAGCCTACGGCGAGAAACACGGCTAATAGGATAAGGCCCGCGAGGCTACGAGCCCCCGAGAATCCGCGGTCGGCCATGATTTCCCGTCCTTTCAAGAAGCCGCGCTACTTTTTGTAAACATCCCCGCGGGGATGAAAATTCACGACGGCGATCGTCCGCTCCTCTTCCACGAGGCGAAATATGACCCGATAGGGCCCCACGCGGAGGCGATAGAATCCCCGGAGCTCTCCGGAAAGGGGAAGGGCGTCTTTATGGAGGAGGGGATTGGCCTGCGCTCCCAAGGCGTTGAGTGATTCCCTTGTTTTTTGGCGGATAGGCTTCGGCAGCTTGCGATAATATTTCCCGGCCTGGGAGGAAAGCTTAATCGTCCAGTTCATCGAGGGGCTTCCCCCCGCCGTTTTTCACCTCGTCATATCCGGCCCGGCATTCCTGGACGAAGCGGGGAATGCTCAGAAGCTCCATCGTTTCGCGATGACGGAGGAGATAATCGTCGGCCATTTGCTCGAAGACCTTGCTCATGGACGATCCTTCGAGGCCGGCGATGGCCTTGAGAAGTTTGATCTTCTCGTCGGGAAGTCTGACGGTCGTCGTTCTCATTGTTTTCGCCTCAAGTGATATAATTATATAAAATAATAAATATGTAAAGAAATAAATATTTTACACGGATCGCTAGTCCCGGATTCCGGCTAGGTCGAGGAGGAAGGCGTACTCGGCGGCCGTCTCCCGGTACTGGCGGAACCGCCCCGAGGCGCCGCCGTGGCCGGCCTCCATGTTCGTCATGAGGTAGAGCGGCCGGCGGCCGGTCTTGGTCGCCCGCAGCTTGGCCACCCATTTCGCCGGCTCCCAGTATTGGACCTGGGAATCGTGGAGGCCCGTCGTCACGAACAGGGCCGGATATTCCTTGGCGGCGACATTGTCGTACGGGGAATACGAGAGCATGTAGTCGTAGTATTCCTTGACGTTCGGGTTGCCCCACTCGTCGTACTCGCTCGTCGTCAGGGGGATCGTCGGGTCGAGCATCGTCGTCATGACGTCGACGAACGGAACGGCGGCGATGACGCCCCGGAAGAGGTCGGGACGGAGGTTGACGCCGGCGCCCATGAGCAGGCCCCCCGCGCTCCCGCCCATGGCGAAGAGCTTGTCCGGATTCGTGTAGCCCGCGGCGACGAGGTGCTCGGCGCAGGCGATGAAATCGGTGAAGGTGTTCTTCTTCTTGAGGAGCTTGCCGTCCTCGTACCAGGCCCGGCCCAGCTCCTGGCCGCCGCGGATGTGGGCGATGGCGAAGATGAAGCCGCGGTCGAGAAGGCTGAAAATGGCGGAATTGAAATCCGGGTCGGTCGAGTATCCGTAGGAGCCGTAGCCGTAGAGGAGGAGCGGATTCCGGCCGTTGTTAGCGAAGCCCTTGCGCCCGACGAGGGAAATCGGGACTTGGACGCCGTCTCCGGCCGCGGCCGAAAGCCTTTCGGCCTGGTAGTTCAGAGGGTCGAACCCTCCGAGGACCTCCTGCCGCTTGAGAAGCTTTTTCTCCCTCGTCCCGAGATGATAGTCGTACGTCGAATCCGGCGTCGTCAGGGAGGAATAGTGGAAGCGCAGCCAGTCGGTCTCGAACTCGGGATTGTGGCCGATATAGGCCGTGTAGGCCGCTTCTCCGAAGTCGACGGCGTGCTCCGCCTTGTCCTGCCAGGAGATCACCCGGATCTGGGGAAGCCCCGCTTTCCGCTCCTGGACGACGAGATATTTCGTGAAGAGCTCGAAGCCTTCGAGGAGGACGTCGCCGCGGTGGGGGATGACCTCGCGCCAATTCTCCTTGGCCGTCTTCCCGAGGGGGGTCTCCATCAGGCGGAAGTTCTTCGCCTGCCAATTCGTGTGGATATAGAGCTTGTCGCCGAAATGCTCGACGTGGTATTCGAGGTCGCGCCGCCGCGGCTCGACGACCTTCCAGGCGCCGTCGGGGTTCGCCGCGTCGAGATATCGATATTCGGTCGACAGGGTGCTTTCCGAGACGATGAACAGGAATTTTTTGGACTTCGACGGGGCGACGTAGATTTCGTAGGTCTCGTCGGTCTCCGTGTAGACGTGCTGGTTCTTTGCCGGGTCCGCGCCGAGGACGTGCTTCCGGATTTTGTAGGGACGAAGGGTCGTTGTGTCCTTGAGGGTGTAGAAGACCGTTTTGTTGTCGCCGGCCCAGGCCGCGGGGCCGAGGGTATTGGGAATCGCGTCGGGCAGAGTCTCGCCCGTGGCCAGGTTCTTGAAGCGGAGGGTGTAGAGGCGGCGGCTGACGTCGTCCTCCCCATAGGCGATCAGGTTGTTGTCGGGGGAGACATCGAGGCCGGAGACATGGCAATAGGCATGGCCTTCGGCCAGGGCGTTGACGTCGATGAGGTTTTCCTCGGGGGCGTCCGGGACGTCTTTCTTGCGGCAGTAAAGCGGGTATTCCTTCCCCTCCTCGAAACGGGTGTAGTAGACATAGCCGCGGTCCCGGAAGGGGACGGACATGTCCGTCTGTTTGATCCGGCCGACGATCTCGTTGTAGAGCTTTTCCTGGAGCGGCTCGGTGTGTTTCAAGGCCGCTTTGAGATAGGCGTTTTCAGCCTCAAGATAGGCGATGACCTTGGGGTTTTCGCGCTCCCGGAGCCAGTAGTAATTGTCGACCCGGGTGTGGCCGTGGGTTGTCAATTCCTTCGGGACGACCTCCGCCGCGGGAGGCCGGGGGCCGGTCTCGGCCTTCTTGCAGGCGGGAGCGAGGAGAACGACGAAAACGGCGAGAATCGAGACGGCGAAAATACGTCGGCGCATCTTAAACCCTCCTGGGGACGTCATGAGGCCCCCATCTTACACGCCCGGCGGGGATCCAATCAAATCCGTCGATGTTCAGTCGTGCCACTTGACCACGACTCGGCGAAAGGATAATAACGATCTATGAACGCTTGGCGGAATGGGGGGATTGGATGCGGAAGACACTCCTCCTGGACGTCCCGCACCGCCAGATCGTCTTCACGATTCCCAAGATGTTGCGGATCTTCTTCAAGTTCAAGCGCAAGCTCCTGGGGGATCTTTGCCGCTGCGCCGTCCGTTCGCTTGTTCGATATTTTCAGGTCGTGGCCGGAACGACCCTCGAACCTGGGGTGGTCGCCGTCATCCAGACGTTCGGGGACCGGATCAATTTCCACCCCCACCTCCGTCGTCGACCGGATCATCCACCATCTGCGTTTGACGTTCGTCACGGAGAGGCCTCCGCCGGAGTGCGCTTTTCTAGATCTCATGGTTGCCGATCCCCCGGCCGAATATTTTTCGTGATGGGTCCCGAGTCTGAAGGGGGAGGACCGGGCGATTTCCGACCGATCGGGTGCCGGAGGCAGGAATCCGCCTCGGCTAGCTGCGTCTTTCAGCCCTCCTTGACATTCCCAAAACGCGATTTTATCCTTGTCCGCGAGGGCATGATGAGATTTTATGGCGAAAATAGGTCCGTTCCCGGAACTGTAGGGAAAAGCAAATCCCTATCCCTAATCCCCCTCCCTCCCTATCCCTTCGAAGGTCCGGCTCTCGACGAATTCGGGGAACATCCGGATCTTCTTGGCATCCTCCGGCCTGTAAAGGAAGGGGGCGACGTCCTCGCTGAGACGGTCGAAGTCAAGCGGCCGGCAGAGATCCAAGAGCCTCGCTTTGAGCTCCTGACCGCTCCCCAACCCGAGCTTCTCCCGAAGGTAGTCCGGGGACGGCTCGGTTTTGCCCCATAGGAACAGGGCGTCGAAAAAATCCCGGCCCATGACCCTCCGTCGCGCGAGCAGGCAAAAAATCTTTTGGGCCAGGAGAATATCCGCAGGGGCCGCCGCGACCCGGCCGAAGACGTCGAACTTATCGATCAGAGAGACCGCCGGCGCGTACGGGAAATTCTGAGGTTCGGCGTCTACCTGGAGATGGAGCTTCTCCCGGGGATCCCGGGACAGGCCCATGAGGCGGAAGAGACCCGGGAAGCGCAGCGAGAGCCGCAAAGCCCCCGCTTGGACGACCTTCGCCTCCACCGAGAACCCCTGCCGTTCCATTCTCGACCGGACGAGTCTTCCCAGCGACTCGAAAGCCGGCAGGTCGAGGCCGCGGTTGTCGAAGTCGAGGTCCTCGGAGAATCGCGGCCCGCCGTGGATGATATGGATGGCCGTCCCGCCCATGAAGACCAGGTTGTCGCCGACCGGCGAATCATAGATGACTTCCAGGATCTTGTATTGCAGGTATTCGCGCAGCAGGTTCCGCTTGAAGGCCCTCAGCGGCGCCGGAAAATAGGAAACGATCTGATCCATATCGAGCATGATCGGCCTCCTATCCCGTCCCCTGCATGAATTCCAAGAAGCGCTCGACGCGGGCGCTGAAGCCCCGCCGGCCGAACCGCGACGCGGCGGTCCGCATGGCCCGCACGGAGACCTTGCGGGAGAAGCGTTCACAGTCGATGCGCAGACTTTCGAAGCCGGGGCCGTCGCGAAGGCCCGCGTCCAAATAGAGGAGGTCCAGGACGGCCTTCTCCGGACGGGCGATCTTGATCCGCTTGCCCCGGGCCGGGACAAGCTCGTAGCCGAAGATAAAATCCGGGCTCACCGTCCTGAACCTGAACTCGGCCAGCCCCGTCGAGAACCGATAGGTCCTCCGGGTCGAGACCGAAGTCACCGCGTGGACGCTTTCGGGGATCAGCTGGTAGTGAGCCAGAGCCGACTGCAGCGAAACGTAAGAGGGCTTGTAGATCCGGTTGGCGATCTCGAAAAGGGCCATTTCGTCGACCGGGTGGTCGGCGAAGACATAAAAGCCCTTGACGACCTTTCGCAGATAGCCCTTGTCCTGCCACTCGCTCAATCGGCGGCGGTGGAAAACCGGATCGACGCGAAGGATATCCCGCAGCGAAAACACGGTGAAGTCCTTCATAAAATTGCGGAAAGAGATGTAGTTCATTTCTTATTCGTGTTAAAAATAGCATGAATGAGAAACATTTTCAAGCGCTTTCTAAGCCCTCAAAAGCTTCATAGCTCGTAAATATGCATTCATTCTGCATAATTGCCAGCGCTATTTTCTTAATTTTTTCGCTTGGCTGTCATATACGATTGATTATAAACATATTATGTTGCTCTTAGGCCCCTGTGAATTGCTGGAGAACGATTCTTCATCAGCACAAAAACATATTTTTGCGGCTTGACATAGCGTATTTCATATGGTATAGTTTTATACACGATATAGTAAGACATACGCCAATGACGAAATGCGATCAGGAGCGACCATGACCGACACCGAGATCGGCAGCCTCGAAACGGAGATGAACCGCGGGTTCCTCCACATCCTCGTCCTGGCCCTCCTCGAGAAAGACATGTACGGTTACGCGATGGTCAAGCACATCGAGACCCTGGGCTACAAGGTCGAGGAGAACACCCTCTATCCCCTTCTGCGCCGGCTCGAAAAGAACGGCTGGATCGCCTCGAAGTGGGACGTCACCGAGGACCGGCCCCGCAAGTTCTATTCGATCACGGCCGGCGGCCGCGAGATCCGCGCCGCCCTGCTCGAGGTCTGGAGGAACCAGGACCGCGTTCTCGACAAGATCATGAAGGAGAGCACCGATGCCCGAAAAACAGCCTAAGCTCGAAGCCTACCTCGAAGAGATCAGCCACTTCCTCTCGGGCCGCGCCGAGCGCTACGCCGAGGACCGGCCGATCATCGCCCCGGCCTACAAGCGCTACCTTTTCCGCTACACCTCGATCCTGCTCGCCTTCCACCTGCTGCTGACCGTCGTCGCCGTCACGTTCACGAAGAGCTTCATTGTCTTCCCCTTCCTTTACGTCCCGGAGATGGGCGTGCTCGACGCCCTGATGTACCTGCCGACGGCTTTCCTGGCCGACCTCGGCGTCGTGGCCCTCATCCTTTACTTCGTCACCCAGAGCGGCAAGGACGTCAAGCTCCCCTGGCCGAAGATCGGGGCCGACCTCGACGAGATCGTATCGACGAAGAGCCTGTTCCGGCGCCGCGTGGGGACGGCCGTCGGCGCCGTCGTCATGCTGACAATCACGTACCTCGCTCTCTACGTCTTCGCCCGCCACCAAACCATCTTCTTCATCAACTTCAATTGGAAGGACGCCCGGCCGCTCTTTGCGCCCGAGGCGGGCCGCTATCTGTCCCTCGTCGTCATCGCCATGTTCGCCGCCGCGACCATCATCCTGCTCGTCAAGCTCTTCACTCGCTCCCGTTGGGTCGACGTCGCCTCGAACGCCGTCTCGTTGGCGCTTATCGGCCTTCTCCTCCGCCAGCCCTTCGACGGACTTTTCGTCCCCGAGATTCTCTCCCGCTTTTCGCCCCGATTCGTCGACTGGGCCAAGCACACGCTTCTTGTGACCCTCCTCTTCATCGCCGTGATGGTCACCATCGACCTGGTCAAGAACCTGGTCGCCATCGGCCGCAAGAAATGGGGGACATGATACCTATATCCCAATATAACCAACACAAAATAATATAGATGCGCTCCATCGACCCGTGGTATAATATAATACTGAGGTATCGTCTGATATGGTCAAGAACGGCATGAAGCTCCAGGCTTTCGAGGCCGCACGCATCAGGGCCGAAAAGGTCGACGTCGAGCAGAATTTCAGGATCCTCGATGCTCTCTACAAAGAGGCCGCCATGCTTGGGGCATTCCCGCCCGCTGACCCGCTCGAGGGGATCGAGGTCAAGATCCGGATCGCCAAGGCGGTGAACAATGTACAAAAGCCTGATCAAAAGGGTCGCCGCAGAACTCGACCGAAATAACATCCCCTACATGATCATCGGCGGCCAGGCCGTCCTCCTCTATGGCGAACCCCGCCTGACGAAGGACATCGACATCACGTTGGGAGTGGGGATCGAAGAGCTGCCCGTAGTCAAAAAGTCTGTGCGAGCTCTGCGTTTGAGCATCGAATCCGATAACATCGACGATTTCGTCCGTAATACGATGGTTCTGCCGGCCAAGGAGGACGAGACCGGGATCCGGGTCGATTTCGTGTTTACTTTCTCGCCCTTCGAGAGACAGGCCATTGAGAGGGCCCGAGAAGTGATCTTCGATGGAACGCCTGTACGGTTTGCCTCTCTTGAGGATATTGTCATTCTTAAGATCGTAGCGGGAAGGCCCCGCGACATCGAAGACGTCAG
>VGJF01000065.1 GCA_016867585.1 Candidatus Aminicenantota bacterium
CGAGCTGATGTTCAGGACCTTGGCCGCTTCCCGGAACTTCCGGCCTTGAGACAGGGTTCCCTCGACTTGGGCTTTGAGCGGCAGCTCGAACCGCCACTCCCGCCTCCGGTTGACGTCAACGGGAACGGAGATGACCGGTCCGGTCTGGCGTCGGGCTTTCTTGACCTTGGAATCGGCTGTTTTGGGCATGGCGGTTCCCTTCCTCCCGGTCAGAACAGGGCCGAGTTGATGGCGTAAAGGGCGATCTGGAGACGGCTGTGGGTGTCGAGCTTGGCGTAGATGGACTTGATGTGGGAGCGGACGGTGTTCTTGCTGATGAAGAGGGCCTCGGCGATTTCGTCGTTGGATTTTCCCTGGCCGATGAGCTTGAGGACCTGGAATTCGGTCGGGGTCAGCTGGTCGAGGGTCTTTTCCTTCATGTCCCGGCCGACGACGGAGATGATCCGGTCCATGATGCTCGACATCTTGTCCCGGGGGAGCCAGATCTCGCCCTTGGCGATGACCTGGACGGCCTCGGGGAGCTGGCCGGAGGCGTCGTTGAGGTCGAAGTAGCCCCGGGCCCCGACGTTGATCAGGCTGACGATTTCCTCGTGGGAGGGGATGTTGCCGAGAATGAGCATGTGGGATTTGATGTCATCCCGGGAGATTTCGCGGATGGCCTTGCAAATCTCCCGCATGTTCGGCATGGCCTCCGTGCTGGCGAAGAGGATGACTTGGGGGCGGAGCCGGCGGATCGATTCCATGAACGAGTCGATCGTGCCTTTTTCGACGTTGACGACCTCGATCGTCGGGTCGGCCTCGAGGGACTTCAAGATCCCGGCCAGGATGAGGTCGGACGGGCAGAAGATCAGGACCTTGGTCTTCGGGATCTCGGGACCCGGAAGCTTTTTTTTGTTCATGCTTGCCTCTTCGCCGGGCCGCGGCCCAAGCCCGGAATTTGAGCGGGCGTATCGTAATCCAAGGTCCCCGTCATGTCAAGAAACGGGAGAAACGGGAGAAATGGGAGGGCCGGGATCGGGTCGTCCGGAATCATCCCGGGACCAGGGCCCGGAGGCCTTCGAGAAGGCGGGCGTTGTCTTCGGCGTCCCGGACGGTGAACCGGACGAAGGGCCGGTCCCCGATGCCGAGCTTCCCTCGGCAATCCTTGATCAGGATGAGATCGCGCTCGAGGAGCGCGGCCGTCAGCTCGTCGGAACGCCTTCCGCCCAGGAGCTCGCAGAGGACGAAATTCGCCGCGGAGGGCAGCGGCCGGAGCCAGGAGAGGGAGGCCAGGCCGCGAACGAGATTCTCCCGTTCCGCCGCCAGACGGGCGCAGCTGTGGAAGTAGTCGGCCGTGTATTTGCCGATGACCTGGAGGAAGTGTTCGCCGGGGGCGTTGATGTTCCAGATGGCCAAGCTTTTCCGCGTCGCTCGGATAAGGTCGGCGTCGGCCGCGGCCAGGACGCCGAGCCGGAGGCCCGGGACGCCGTAGGACTTTCCGAGGCTCTTGATGACGACGAGGTTCGGGTGGGAGGACAGCAGACCGTCGTCGAGGAGGGTCCCCCGGGACGTGCCGTCGACGAAATCGACGAAGGATTCGTCGACGATCGCCCGGATCCGGGCCGCCTTGAGGGCTTGCACGAGGCGAAGGACCTCGCTCTTGGGAAGATAATGCCCGGTCGGATTGTCCGGGTTGATGAGGACCAGGGTCCCCAGGCCCTCCCGCTCGGCGAACCGGATCAAGTCGTCGGCCGAGTAGGCGAAATCCGGAGAGGACGGGACGAAGGGGACGAGATCGCCTTTCCCGAGCCGCTCGAAATACTCATGGAAGGTCGGGACGGACATCCCGGTCCGGCCCTCGAGAAGGGGCATCATCCCCCCGATGAGCTCCGAGGCCCCGTTGCCGACCAGGATCCGCTCCGGGGCGCAGCCGAAGAGCTTGGCCGCGAGGAGATTCTGGACGTCCTGTCCGGAGGGATAGCTCGTCAGGAGGACCTCGAAATTCCGCTTGAGCTCGGCGACGAGAGCCGGGGGCGGGAAGAAGGGGTTGACCAGGTAGCAGAAGTCCTTGAGCCGGGGAAATCGCCAGTAGCCCCCGTACCGGCTCTGGAGGAGCGCCGACCGGGATTTCGCCGGAGAGAAGAGGACCCGGGCGATATCTAGATCCTGGAGGTCGTCGATTTCGTACCAGGCCTTGTCGGTAATGGGGAGAGCGGCCAGGTCGCCGGTGTCGATGAAGGCCAGGAGCTTGAGGACCTCCTCGTAGAAGCCGTTCTTGCCTTGGGAATGGATGTAGGCCTCGAGGAAGGGCAGGAACTTCGTCCGGGAAAAATCCCGGGACAGCTTGTAGATGTTGACCGTCTTGAAATAGCCGTCGGCCTCGCCCCACCGGAAGTCCTTCTTGGAGATGAAGCTCGAAACGCGATGGGCGTCCTTGAGGGTGACGACCGTCCCGTCCATCCAGGATTCGTACTTGGCCACGACGGCCAAGTTCGGGGCGGGATGGGCCAGGCAATCCGCGAGGATCGACGGCTCGAAAATGACGTCGCTCTCGAGGAGGAGGGTGTCGTCGGCCGCCAGCCGGTCCTTGACGAGGAAGAGGGAATAGATGTTGTTCGTCGTCGCGAAATCGCGGTTCCAGACGTACTCGAGGGACAGGCCTTGGTAGGAGGCGCCGAGAAAGGACATCAGCTCCTCGCCGCCGTGCCCGACGACGAAGATGACCTTGCGGATCGACGTTCTCTGGACGGCCTCCAGGGCGTGTTCGATCAGCCTCCGCCCGTCGAGGGAAACCATGCATTTCGTCGACCGGGCCGTGAGCGGACCGAGCCTCTTGCCCATGCCCGCGGCGAGAAATAGGGCTTGCATCTTGTGGATCCTCCGCCCCATCTTATTCGAAACGGAGGGGGAAGGGAAGAGCCGGGATGCCGGGCGGAGGCCGCGGGAGCGCCGGGCTTAATGGGCCAGGATGGCGTAGGACCGGTCGAGGCGAAGCCGGACGAGGGGATCGTCGCCGGCCCGGAAGAGGGGCGGCTGGATTTGGACGACGGTCCCGGAGAGGGCCATCTCGAGGGGGCTCTCCAGGAAGAAAGTCCGGGGAACGTGGATGGCGAAATGGAGCTTCATCCCGATCCGCACGCGGCTCCGGAGCTTGAGGGTCGCCTCCTCGGCGCTCATGGCCGCGACCTCGGCCTGTTCGGCGAAGGCGGGATCCCCCGCCTCGCCTCCCCGGACGAACGCCGGCAGGGAGAGGGCGAAGCTCCGCTCCTTTTTCTTGGCCTCGGGAGTGTTCATGGCGGTCATTCCTCGGGTTTGATGACGTACTTGCTGTCGAAGTGGATCATGACCTTTTTGGCGCCGCCGGACTCGCGGAGTCCTTCGACCCGGGCGACCCGTCCTCGGATGACGAGTTTGAGGGACTTGTCCTGGGACAATTTCTCGGGGAGGTCGATGACGAGGCGGAGCCGCACCCCGATGTTGACCGGATTCCGGAGGTAGAAGGACGAGCCCTGATGGTTGATGTAGGACAGGACGGTGTCCTCGCGGAATTCCCGCCCCCGGGCGTTCTGCCCTTCGACCGTGGTCGGCAGGGGGAAATTGAAGCCTCGCTCCCTCGAGCTGAAAAGCCCGAGGTCATCGACGGGGACTTTGATCGCCATGATCACATCCTTTTCCTTCTTGGCGGGGACAGAATGGCACGGCCGGAAAGGCCGGTCAATCACCCCTCCGGATGAGGCCAGGGGTGAAATCCGGCTTTCCGCCTTTCACCTTCCCGGCCGGGCCGTTTCGCCGGCTTCGGCGAGGCCGAGGCCGGGCGGGGACGAGCCGGGCGCCCGCTCTCGGGGCCTTGGCCCAGGGGCCGGCTTTTGGCCGGGAGCCGGTTTCTTGACAAGATCGGCGGCCGGACGCTAGAATGACCCGGCATTCGATCCCGGGAGTCCAGATTGAGCGTGAACGAACGGCAAGTCAAGCACATCACTCCGAAGTCCGAGGATTTTTCCCGCTGGTACCAGGAGATCATCCAAAAAGCGGAATTGGCCGATTATGCCCCGATGAAGGGGATGATGGTCATCCGCCCGTACGGCTTCGCCGTCTGGGAGAACATCCAGCACCACCTCGACCGGCGGATCAAGGCCACGGGCCACGTCAACGCCTACTTCCCGCTGTTCATCCCCGAAAGCTTCCTCCAGAAGGAAGCCGAGCATGTCGAGGGCTTTTCCCCGGAGGTCGCCTGGGTGACGGCCGGAGGCAAGGAGGATCTCGAAGAGCGGCTGGCCGTCCGCCCGACCTCGGAGGCCATCATCGGTCCGATGTACGCGAAATGGATCAGGTCCTGGCGCGACTTGCCGCTTCTCATCAACCAGTGGGCAAACATCGTCCGTTGGGAAAAGGTCACCCGGCCGTTTCTCCGGACGACGGAATTCCTCTGGCAGGAAGGCCATACCTGCCACGAGACGGCCGAGGAGGCCGAGGAGGAAACCCTCCGGGTTCTGGCCATGTACCGGGAGTTCGTCGAGACCGAGCTGGCCATTCCGGTCCTTTCCGGCCGGAAAACCCTCCGGGAGAAGTTCGCCGGCGCCCAGATGACCTATGCCCTGGAGGCCCTCATGTCCGACGGCAAGGCCCTCCAGATGGGGACATCCCATAATCTCGGCCAGCATTTTTCGAAAGCCTTCGACATCAAGTTCGAGGACCGCCGCCAGAAACTCCAGTACGTCTGGCAGACCTCTTGGGGGATGACGACCCGCCTCGTCGGCGCCTTGGTCATGGTCCACGGCGACGACGCGGGATTGCGCTTCCCTCCCCGGGTCGCTCCGGTCCAGGCCGTCATCGTCCCGATCTCGGTCGGCGACTGGAAAACGTCCGTCCTGCCGGCGGCCCGGGCCGCGGCCGACGCCCTTCGGGCGGCCGGAATCCGGGTCCTTTGCGATGCCCGGGAGGAAGCGACGCCGGGTTGGAAGTTCGCCGAACACGAGATGCGGGGGGTCCCTCTCCGCGTCGAGATCGGGCCCCGGGACGTCCAAGCCGGCCAAGCCGTCATCGTCCGGCGCGATACCCGGGCCAAGGAAAAGGCCGCCTTCGAGGCCCTTCCGGTCCGGGTCGCGTCCTTGCTCGACGAGGTCCAAAAACGCCTTTACGCCGAGGCCGACTCTTTCCTCGCGGCCAACATCCGGGAGGCCCGGAGCTTCGAGGAGTTCCGGGAGATCCTGGAAAAAGACCGGGGTTTCATCCGCGGCGGTTGGTGCGGGGAGGGCGCCTGCGAGGATACGATCAAGAACGCGACGATGGCCACGATCCGGGTCATCCCGCTGGACGAGACCGAGCCGGTTTCGGGCGGGCTTTGCCTCGCCTGCGGCCGGGAGGCCAAGGGGCGCCCCTATTTCGCCAGAGCGTACTGAGCCTCCGGGAGGGATGGTCCGGGTCGGCCGCGGTCCGGGTGAGATGAAAGATTTCAAGGTCCTCCGCGAGGCGATGGTCAAGCGCCAGATCGAGGCCCGGGGCGTCCGGGAGCCGCGCCTCCTGGCCGCCCTCAGGACCGTCCCTCGACACGCCTTCGTGCCCGCCGACCTTCGCTCCCAGGCCTATAGGGACGAGCCGCTGCCGATCGGCGAGGGGCAAACGATTTCCCAGCCCTATATCGTCGCGGCGATGACCGAGGCCTTGGCCCTCGGTCCCGAGGACAAGGTTCTGGAAGTCGGGACGGGTTCGGGTTATCAAACGGCCGTCCTGGCCGAACTCGCGGCCGAAGTCTGGACGGTGGAGATCATCGCCGCCCTGTCCCTCCGGGCCCAGTCCGTCCTCTCCGGACTCGGATACCGGAATATCCGTTTCCAAGTCGCCGACGGGTCGGCCGGCTGGCCCGAGGCCGGCCCTTTCGATGCGATCATGGTCACGGCCGCCCCGGCGGACATTCCCCCTCGGCTCCGCGAACAGCTCGTCCCCGAGGGGCGGATGATCATCCCGGTCGGCGTCGACCGCCAAGACCTCGTCCTGCTCTCACGGAAAGAAGGGGGATGGCGGGAGGAGCGCCTCTTTTCCGTCCGGTTCGTTCCTCTCGTCGAAAGGCGGCCGTCCTGAAGAAGGGCGAACGATGAAAGGATCCTGGGCCGTCCGGGGAGCCGTCTTCATCGCGGGAGCGATGACCGTCGTCCGGCCGGCCGTCCAAGGGGGCCGTTTCATCGAGGTCTATACGGCCGAGGGCCGGACGATCGTCGTCGAGCTGGCCGTCACCCCGGAGGAGCGGGCCCGGGGCTTGATGTTCCGGGAAAAAATCCTCCCCGGGCAGGGGATGCTCTTCCTCTTCGAAAAAGAGGGGAAGCCCGCCTTTTGGATGAAGAACACCCTCGTCCCTCTCGACATCCTGTGGCTCGACCGGGACCGCCGGATCGTCCATATCGAGCCAGACGTCCCTCCCTGCCCGGCCGAGCCCTGCCCCTCGTACGGACCGGGGCGGGACGCTCTTTATGTCCTCGAGCTCGCCGCCGGGGAGGCCAAGAGATACAACCTCAAGCTCTTCGACGGGCTCCGGTTCGTCCTGCCGGACCGGCTGAGGGAATTCATTTCACCGCGAAATCGACGACCTTGACGGCTTCGCCCTTCCGGAAGCGGTCCTTGAGAACGGCCCGGAGCTTATAGTCGCCCGGCGGCAGGCCTTGGAGTTCGAGGGTGTTCTTGGCGTACAAGTCAAGGATGGGCTGCTTGGCCGCTTGCCTGAACGTCAAGAAGTCTTTCCATTCCTGGATGACCTTTCCGCCGGCGTCGAGGAGGGCCAAGTCCTGGGTGTACCAAATTTCATATAATCCCTCGCGCACGGCCGTGAAGACGTTGGCCGGCTCATAATAGACGAGGAGGATTCCATTTCTGGGGATGACGGCCTGGGGCAGGGGGGCGTAGGACCCGAAGCCGAGGATTTCGGAGCAGAGGCTGAAACGGCCGAATCCGAGATCACCCTCATTCTGGAGCCGGACGATCTGATCCTTGAGTTTGAGGATCTGATCCGTTTGGCCGTAGCCGGGCCCGGCGGCCGCGAGAAGGAGAAGGCCGGCGAGAAGACGTTTCATGAGACCTCCGGTCGACGTTGACGAATTTCGCGGGCCCATATTATAATCGCCGGGGTCGAAAAAGCCAAGGCGGCCTCGGAATCTCTGGGCCTCGGATCGAAGGACGGGCCGTTCGGATCAAGCCGGGCCCGAGAAGGAGAAGGATTTGTCTGACCGCCCGAGGCCGTGAGGGAGAAGATCGTGCTTGAGTCCGATGAGAGGAAGCTCCGTCTCGACGGCCGCGCCCGAATCGCGGCCGGGACACGGGGCCGGACCGGAGCCCTGACCGCGGCGGGAAAATCCTTGGTCCGAGGGCGGAGGGGGCGGTGAGCCTTCTCGAGGAATACCGCCGGTCCTTGAAGGCCGTCGATGTCGAGGAGGCCGTCGATCTGGCCGTCTACCGTCCCCTCGGATTCCTTCTCGTCAAGGCCGTTTACAAGACCTCGGTCACGCCCAATCAGATCAGCCTCTTTTCGATCCTCATCGGCCTCCTGGCCGGTCTGGGATACGGCCTCGGCCGTCGATCGACCGTCGTCGCCGGGGCCGTCCTCCTGGCCTTCTCGATCGTCCTCGACTGCGCCGACGGTCAATTGGCCCGGCTGAAAAAGAACGGGACGCGTTTCGGCCGCCTTCTGGACGGGCTCGTCGATTACTCGGTCAACTTGTCCGTCTGTCTGGGCCTCGCCGTCGGCTTGGCGCCGGAAACTCACCGGTGGAGATGGGCCTTGCTGCTCTTGGCCACGGTCGCGACGTACATCGTCCACAGCGCCGTTCTCGACTACTACCGCGGCCGGTTCATCGAGGCCGTCCTGGGGACGGAGTCCGAGGGCGAAGACGAGGTTTACCGGAGCGTTCGCGAAGAGCTGGCCGCCGTTAGGGAGACCCGGGGGCGGATGTTCCGAAAGGCGTTCCTCAAACTCTACCTCCGGTATTGCGAACTGCAAAAACGCCTGGCATTCCGGAGGCGCGAGGAGCCTTTCCGGTCCGGAGTCGAGGCCGAGGAATACCGGAAGCGCAATAAGGCGGTCATGAGGGGCTGGACGTTCTTGGGGGGGTCGACGGCCAACACCTGGTTCATCGCCATGAGCCTGGCCGGGCGGATCGACTTGTTTTTCTGGGGGATCATCGTCGCGGCCAACGTCTGGGCCGTGCTGATGTATCTCCTCCAGGCTTGGATCGACCGGAGGATGGCCGTCGAAGCCGTATCTTGAAGGGACTCCTCTCGGCCGCTTCGGCGGGAGGAGGAAAACGGCGTTCAAGCCTCGGCCGGCGTTCGGAAACCTCCCCGCTCTCCGGCCAAGGCGGCCAGCTCCCGGGCGACATTCCCCGAGGCGTCCTCCGTTCCCAGACTTCGGCGGATCGACCGAAATCCCGCCCGCATCGCCGTTCTCCGCTCCGGGTCGTCCAGGAGGCGTCCGGCCTCGAAGGCGACGCTTCGGGCGTGGAAACGTCCCTGGATCAGCTCCGGAACGAGCTCGCGTCCGGCCAGGATGTTGACGATGCTGTAACGGCCGATCCGGACGAACGGCCGGCCGAGGGCGTACGTCAGGCGGGAAAGCCGGTAAAAGGCGATGAGGGGCGTTCCGAGGAGGGCGGATTCGAGGTTGGCCGTGCCGCAGGCCGAGAGGACGAGATCGCTCGAGGCCATGGCCTCGTATCCGTCCTCGCGGAGAAGTCGGAAGTCGGGGTCGTCCCGGGGAAGACAGGCGCGGAAAATGGAAGGGTCGAGGTCTTCCGCCTGAAGGAGGAGGAACTGGGCGGGCCTGTCTTTCCGGAGGCGGCGGGCGGCTTCGACGAGCGTGGGGAGATGGCGGAGGACTTCGGACCGCCGGCTTCCGGGCATCATGGAGATGAGCGGGCGTCCGGGATCGAGCCCGTATCTGGACAGGAACTCGTCCCGGCCGAAGCGGACCTTGACCCGCTCGAGGAGGGGATGGCCGACGAAGCGGGCCGGGACCCCCGCTTTCCGATAGATCTCCTCCTCGAAGGGAAAGATGAGGCACATCTTCCGGACGCGGGCCCGGACCGTCCTCAGCCGTCCGCGGCGCCAGGCCCAGACCGTCGGGCCGATGTAATAGAGGACCGGAACGCCGACGGCCATAAGCCGCTTGGCCAGGCGGAGGTTGAAGTCGGGGGAATCGATGAGAACGGCCGCGGCGGGTTTTCGGCGCCGGGCTTCCTCCTCCAGGCTGGCCAGGATCCGGCGGATTCTGGGGACCTCGCTCAGGACTTCGGCCAGACCGACGACGGCCAAGGCTTTCATCGGAACAAGGATGTCCACCCCGGCCTCGGCCATGTTCCGCCCCCCGACGCCGAAGAAGCGGGCTTTCGGGTCGAGGCCGCGGTACGCCCGGACCACCGCGGCCCCGTAATTCTCCCCTGATTTCTCGCCGGCGACGATGAGAAACCTCCTCATGGATGCTTGGCCGGCTGTCCGAAACGGATGATCTCCGGTTTTTGGCCCGGGTCGCGCCCGTAGTAAAACAGCCAGGCGTCGTACGTCTCGCCGTCCTCGTGGACCCGGAAAGACGGTTTCGGAGAGGCGCTGGCGACGCCGATGATCCGAGGATTTTGGACCGCCGACAGGCCGGCTTCCGGGACGATGAAGAGCCGGGCGGTCCCCGACCGGCCCGGCGGAGTTTGGCCCGGTCGGGCCGGGGCCCGGACCGTCCGGGACGGGGACGGTCCGACGGCGGCGCCGATTTCGAGGATGAGGTTCCACCGGCCGTCCTTGGTCATGGGATCGGGATAGCGCTTTCTCAGGCAGCGCTGTTTGACGAGCTCCTCGAGGTTGCGGGGAAAGGCGCCGGGGTTTTTCTTCTGGTAGACCCGGACGGCCTCGACGACCTGGCGGCCGCGGAAGATGAGCTCCTCCTCGAGTTCGCGCTGGGCCTGGGTGTGCCAGACGGGGAGGGCGACGAGGAGGCCGACGGTCAAGACCGAGATGAAGACCATCAGGATCAGGAGGGTCGCCCCGGAACGGCCGGTCACCATGATTCGTAGAGGGTTCCGTCCAGGGCCTTCGAAGGCGACGAGGAGCGGACGTCGACGATGCCGAACTCCATCCCGGGCTCGATCTCTTCGGCCGACGGCTCCTCGCGGACCTCGATCCATTCGGCCCGGCCGGTGACCGGGTCGACGGGGATCCGGAAAAGGTACTTCTCGTCGACGAGCGTCTGGAGTGAGGCCGGGTATTTCCCCTTATCGACGTAGTATTGGCCGATGAGCTTCCGGAGCTGGAAGAGGTTCTCCTTGAGGACGGCTTCCCGGCCTTTCCAGTGGGCGTTCCGGTAGTTCGGCAGGGCCAGCCCGACGAGGATCCCGATGAGGGCGAAGACGATGATGAGTTCGATGAGGGTGAATCCCTCGCCGCGGGTTCGGGCCATTTCGTCCTCCCTACCAGTCGGCGTATTTCGTCCCGTCGAGGGCCGTCCGCCGGCTTTTCGTGTAGACGTCGAAGACGTTCTCCTCTCCCCAGGTCGTCGCGTCGGGCGGGTCCTGAGAAGAGCGGAGCCCCCAGTCCCGGGATCGGGTCATCGGGTCGACGGGGAGGCGGCGCAGGAACTTGATGATTTTCTCCTCGCCGCCTTTTCCGTCCTTGCCTTCGGACTTCAGTTTGACGCCCTCGACGAGGACCTCAAGGGTGGGGGGATATCCGTCCGTTCCGTCCTTGGCCTCGATCTTGTTTTCGTCCGCCAGGCGTTTGTAGGCGTCGATGGCCTCGCGCATGGCCCTCAGGCTGCGCCGGAGCTCCATCTCCTGGTCCCGCTGGACGGCGACCTTGACGAGGGGCAGGGCGAGACCGGCCAGGACGGCCAGGATGGCCGCCGTCACGAGCAGCTCGGTCAGGGTGAAGCCGGCCTCTCGATGTCGCATATCTTCCTCGGCCCGCAGGCCGTCCGATGACCGCGCTCAATACCGGCCGCGGCCGCCTCCCCCGCCGCCGCGGCGGTCGCGCCGGTCCGGACGATATCCGCCTTGGCGCTTGGTTCGGGGCTCGGGTTTGGGGGGGCGCGCTTCCTCCTCGGGCTTCGCTCCGGGTTCGAGGGCCTTGTGGCTGAGGCGGATCCGGTTGTCGTCGACGGTCAGGACCTTGACCGTGACCTCGTCGCCGACCTTGAGGACGTCGCCGACGCTCCGAATCCGGTAATTGGCGATTTCGGAAACATGCATGAGCCCGACGAGGTTGGGCATGATCTCGACGAAGGCCCCGTACTCCTCGATCCGGACGACCTTGCCGGTGTAGGTTTTTCCGACTTCGGCCTCGGCCGTGAGGTCGTGGATCATCTGCTTGGCCTTTTCGGCGGCTTCGCTGTCGGTCGAGGCGATGATGATTTTTCCCGTGTCGTCGACGTCGATCTTGGCTTTCGTCGTGGCGACGATCCGCTTGATGATCTTGCCGGCCGGGCCGATGACGTCGCCGATTTTTTCGGGGTTGATGTACATGTAGAAGATCCGCGGCGCGTACGGCGAAATGTCGGGCCGGGGCGCCTCGAGGGCCTTTTTCATGCCGTCCAGGACCTTCAACCGGGCGGCCCGGGCTTTGGCCAGGGCCTCCCGGCAGACCTCGAGGGGGATCTCGCGGATCTTGAGGTCGACCTGCATGGCCGTGACCCCCTTCTCCGTCCCGGCGACCTTGAAGTCCATGTCGCCGAAGTGGTCTTCGACCCCGGCGATGTCGGTCAGGACGATGTGACGGTCCCCTTCCTTGACCAGGCCGATGGCGATTCCGGCCGGAATGAAGGACAGGGGGACGCCGGCGTCCATGAGGGCGAGGACCCCTCCGCAGACCGTGGCCATCGAAGACGAGCCGTTGGACTCCATGATGTCCGAGACGATCCGGATCGTGTACGGGAATTGATCTTCGGACGGGATGGCCGGGAGGATGGCTTTCTCGGCCAGGGCCCCATGGCCGATTTCCCGGCGGCCGGGACCGCGGAGGAAACCGACTTCGCCGACCGAGAAGGGAGGGAAATTGTAATGGAGCATGAACCGCTTTTCTGATTCTTCCCCCAGGCTGTCCAGGCGCTGGACGTCCTCGAAGGTGCCGAGGGTGACCGTGGCCAGGCACTGGGTTTCTCCGCGGGTGAAGAGGGCCGAGCCGTGGGTCCGGGGGAGGAGCCCCGCCTCGGCCGTGATCGGACGGATATCGTCGAGCCCGCGGCCGTCGGGCCGGACGCCTTCGTCGAGGATCAGGCGTCGGGAGAGCTTCTCTTCGAGGCGCTCGAACAGGCGCTTGGCCTCGGCCCGTTCCTCGTCGTTGTCTTCCGGAAGGCCGGCCAGGAGGTCCTGGAGAATCCCGGCCACGGCCGCCTCGCTGGCCTTCTTGCCGGGGGTTCGGATCGCGGCCTTCAGGGCCGCCCCGATCCGGGATTCGATCTCGGCGAATTTCGCCTCGTCGACGGGCTTGGGGACGAAGGGCCGCTTCTGGATCTCCAGCTTCCCGAACAGATCCTTCTGGAGGTCGATGATCCTTCGGATCGGCTCCTGGGCGGCGGCGATGGCCCCGAGGATCGTCTCCTCCTCGATTTCCCGGGCTCCGCACTCGATCATCGTCACCCCCGACTCCGTCCCGACGACCAGGAGGTTGAGGGGGCTTTGTTCGATCTCCTTGGCCGTCGGGTTGATGACGTACCGGCCGTCCTTGAGACCGACCTTGACGGCTCCGATCGGCTCGGTGTAGGGGATGTCGGACCAATACAGGGCGGCCGAGGCCCCGATGACCCCGAGGGCGTCAGGCTCGTTTTCCTGGTCGTAGGAGAGGAGGAGGCCGACGATCTGGGTTTCACAGAAATACCCCTCGGGAAAGAGAGGCCGGATGGGCCGGTCGATCAGGCGGGCGGTGAGGATCTCGCGCTCCGAGGGCCGCCCTTCGCGCTTGAAGAATCCGCCGGGAATTTTCCCGGCGGCGTAGGTGTTTTCCCGGTAGTCCACGATGAGGGGAAGGAAGGGGCGGTCTTCGCGGGGCTCCTTCTTCGAGGTCGCGGAAACGAACATGACCGTATCGCCGTAGCGGATGGTGACCGCGCCGTCGGCCTGGCGGGCGATCTTCCCGATCTCCAGGGACAGGACGCGGCCTCCGATTTCCAAGCTTGCCGTCTGGGACATGGGAGTCGTCCGGATTCCGCCGGTCATTTTCGCAAGCCCAGCTTCTGGATGAGCTTCTCGTAGCGGGCGACGTCCTCTTTCTTGAGGTAGGCGAGAAGCTTTTTCCGGCGGCCGACGAGCTTCATCAAGCCGGTCCGGGAGCTGTGGTCCTTGCCGGACGCGGCGAGATGTTTCGTCAGGGAGGCGATCCGTTCGCTGAGCAAGGCGACCTGGACCTCGGCCGATCCGTTATCCTGGGGGGTGCGGCGGTGTTCGCCGATGAGCTTTTCTTTCTGGTCTTTCGTCAACACGTATGCGACTCCTTTTTGTTCTCGTTCATCCTAGCACACGGAAAGAGGCCCTGACAACAGGGGCGGGCAGAGGGTGGAAGGGCAATTACTTGGCGAGGGCTTTCTTCCGCAGCTGGAGCTGGCGGGCGTAGCGGGATTGAAGTCCGCCTTGGCTCGTTTTCAGTTCGTTAAGCTTGAGGTCGATCTCGGCCAAGCTCAACTTGTTGATTTTCTTGTTCTTGGCCGCTTTCTCGCCTTCGGGCTTCGCTTCAGCCATGTCGGGGATACCTCGTTTCCAGGTGATTTTCTTTGATATTCCGCGGTATTCTAGCAGAAAGGCGCGTCTCTGGCAAGGGTTGAAGGCGCGAGGCGACTTCAAGTATAGTCGGGGGGACGTGTACTGGCTGTATTCGACGATCATGGCCGCGGCTTACGCCTTCCTCCTGCCCGTCTACTTCGTCAAGCTCCGTCTCCTGCGGGGGGAGCCCGTCCGGGCCGCCGAACGCCTCTCCTTGCGTCGGCCGCAGCCCCGGAGCGGGCGGCCTCTCCTGTGGGTGCATGCCGTTTCGGTCGGGGAAGTCCTGTCCCTCCGGTCGCTCCTCCGGGAGTTCCGGGCGGCCCA
>VGJF01000066.1 GCA_016867585.1 Candidatus Aminicenantota bacterium
GCTTCCGATCCCGCTGCTGAGCAGCATGGCGAAGAGGACGACGGCCAGACTGTAGGAGGGATGTCCGAGAAAGATCGTCAGACGCTGGATCTGGGCGATTTCAACGAGCATGAATCCCAGGCCGATGGCCCCGAAGTAGAGAAAAAACCGGAGGGCGCCGCGGAGGGACACCCGGCGGGCGGTGAGGGCCAACGGCCCGAGGATGAAGAGAAGGCACAGGCCGGCGACGACGGCCAGGAGAAGGACGAGGACGGGAAGAGGCCCCGTCGACAAGCGCAGGGGATGCCGGAACGCTTCGCGGAACCGGGCCGTCTGGAAAAAGAACGGCCGGTTGTCGGTCGGGGCGGCGATGTCGAACGGAAACAGCCGAAGGTAAGTTCTCAAATCGGGGGCGTCGGCGATCTCGGCCAGGTCGGGATCGGAGGCTTCCTCAGGAGTCAAGACGATTTCGAACTGAAGACGGCCGGCCGTCTCCCGGAGCCGGGCGACATCCTCGGCCGAAAAAGGATCGGGGCTCAGAAGAAGCGTCCCGACCTCGGCGTTGCGGACGACCAGGAGATGGGCCCGGGGCGAGGCGACCCCGATCCGTTCCAAGGCGGCCCTGGCCAGGACGGCCAGGCGGCACATCGAGACTTCGGGTTTGTCATGGAACCAGCGGGAGAAGGACATGATCCCCCGGGGATTGAGGCGGCCGAGAAAGGTCGTCCAGGCCTCGACCGTATAGAGGGAATTCTCGGAAAGGGCCATGGCCCCGGCGGCTGTCGCGGCCCAGGTGTCGATGAGCGAGGAGACGATGATGTCGTAACGCTTCGTCGACCGCGAGATGTAGCTCCGGGCCTCGTCGTGGACGAATGTCACCCGGGGGTCGCGATCGAGGCGGCCCGTGAACCGGCCGAAGACGCCGTTGACCGCGCGCAGGATGGCCCCGTTGATTTCGACGGCCGTGACCGAGGCTTGGCCGTAGACCAGGGCGGACAGGACGTCCCGGCCTCCCCCCGCCCCGATGACGAGGACATCCGCCCCGGGCCTGACGGCGTGGACGATGTTCGTGACGTCGTGCTTGAGATAGTCAAGGTCGTCTGGCCGGGCCGGGGCTCCGGTCAGGACGGTGAACGCGCCGCCGTCGATCGTCAGCCCGAGTTGCTTGGCCGGCCGACGCGGGACGAAGGCCGGGCTGAGGCCCCAGCCGAAGGGCTTCTCGAGGCCCGCGCTACTGAAAATGAGGATCCGGGAGAACGAATTCCATTTTTCGTAGAGCGGAGCGGCCTCCTTGGCGCCTTTGACCCAGAGCGGCCTGAGGAGGGGGGCGCCGCGTGCGGAGAAGAAAACGGCCGCCGCGGCCAGGGCGGCCGCGCCGAGGGCGGCGACGGCGGCCGCCGTCCTCAGGCGGCGGCGGCCCGTTTCGGAGGCGAAAAGGACCCCGGCGGCGGCCGCGGCCGCGGCCGCCAGGATGACGGCCGTGGGGCCGTCGGTCACGGTCAAAACGGCCAGGACAAATAGACATCCCGCCGCGGCGCCGCAGAGGTCGGCGGCGTAAATCCGGCTGACCCGCTCGGGGAATTTCGTCAGGGCCAGGCAGATCGCCACCCCGCCGCAGACGAAAGGGACGGCCATGAGGATATAGGTCGCCGACAGGCGGCCGACGCCTTGCCACGTTTCGAAATCGGGCTGGGGGAGCCGGAGATGGACGGCCACCCCGGCGACCGCGGTCGCGGCGAAAAGGAGGGCGAAGAGGGCCAGCCGGTCGTGGACCCGGCCGGGCGGAAAGAGGCGGGGGGCGAGATAAACGAGGACGGCTCCCGCCGTCAGGCCGAAGAGGGCGATTGAGACGGCCATGAAGGCAAAGTGGTACCAGAGGGTGACGCTGAAGATCCGGGTCGCCAGAATCTCGAACATCAGGAGGGAGGACGAAATGAGAAAGACCCCGGCGTACGTCCTCTTGGTCGTCATGACGGCCGATTCTACAGGAATTACCGGATGTAGGGAATGCCTTTCTCGGCCAGGAGCTTGTTCAGGGCCGGGATGTCCTTCTCCTTGATTTCCCGCATCTCGGCCAGCAGGGGATCGAGGAAGGCCTTCAAATCGTTGAGCTGGTCGATCGCCGTCCGGGTCGGGGCGCCCATGCCGCCGAAGCTCCTGGCGATCCCTTGGACGAGCTCGGCCGCCGTCCCTCCCCGGAAGGCGACCAGGATCGGCTTGCGGTAACCGGCGAAACCGGGAGGGCTGACGAAATAAACGGATTTGACCGCTTCGATTCTGCCCTTGACGGCCGAGATTTTGGAGCGGACGGCTTCGTCGTCGGCTTTCATTCCGCCGACCGCCGCGGCCAGGTCGTCGACGGCCTTGCCCGAGGTTTCAAGCGACTGGAGAAGGCCTCGTCCCTTCTGGGCGAGATCCTGAGCCTCCCGGGCGTATCGCTGGGCGAGCCTGCGGTCGTCCATCGAGATTCCCTGCAGCTCGTCTTCCTTGATGATGACCGGGGTTTCATATGTTTTCCCGTTGACCTCGAGGACGGCCTTGTATTGGCCGGGCAGGGCCCACGCCCCGCCGCCGAAACCGCCCTGCTGGCCGCCACCCATTCCGCCCGCCGCCGCGGCCGGCGGACCGCCGGCCCCCTCGCGGAGGTTCCAGTAAACCCGGTTGATCCCGGCCTCCTTCGAGGCGAAGGGGACGGCGACATCCCTCCCCGAGGCGTCGACGATCGACAGGCGGATCCTGGCCTCCTTGGCGACGGCCGGGTTGAGGTAATAGCTGATTGCCGCCCCGTAGGGCGAATTTTGTCCCATGAACTCTCCCGTGCCCTCGGCGACTCCCCGCGGGGCGAAGAGGAGAGCGGGCTTGACGTCGAAGAGCAGGGCTCCGGCCTTGGCCTTCTCGGCGGTGAGCTGTTCCCAGGGCCGGATGTCGTCGATGATCCAGACGCCCCGCCCGTGAGTCCCGACGATCAGGTCGCGGTCGCGGGGATGGATTTTGATGTCCCGGACGGCCACGGTCGGGAAGCCACCCTTGTAGGGCAGCCACTTGGCCCCGCCGTCGAAGCTGATGAACAGCCCGAACTCGGACCCGACGAAGAGAAGATTCCGGTTTTCCGGGTCCTCGCGGATCGTGTGAAGGTAGCCGTAGGAGGGAAGGTCCCCCCGGATCGAAACCCAGGTCTTGCCGAAGTCGTCGCTCCGGAAGACGTAGGGTCGGTGGTCGGCGACCTGGTGGCGAGAGACGGTCATGTAGACCCGGCCTTCGAGGAAGTGCGAAGCCTCGATCCGGGTGATCCAGTTATCGTCGGCGCCCCAGCCCTTGACGTTGGCCGTGACGTTCGTCCATTGCGCTCCGCCGTCCCGGGTGAACTGGACCTGGCCGTCGTCGGTCCCGACCCAGATGAGGCCGGCCTTGAGGGGCGATTCGCTGATCGTCAGGATCGTGCAGTGGTTCTCGGCGCCCGTGTTGTCCGGCGTCAGGCCGCCCGAGTCGATGATTTTGGCGGGGTTGTTCGTCGTCAGGTCGGGCGAGGCCTTGATCCAGGACATGCCCCGGTCGGTGGACTTGAAGAGATAATTCCCGCCGAAATAAAGGACGTTCCGGTCGTGGATGGACAGATGGATCGGGGAATTCCAGTTGAACCGGTAGGGCGGCTCGGCGAGGGGAGGCTCGGGCCGGATGCGCTGCGATTCGCCGGTCTTGAGGTTGTGGCGCTCGATCCCGCCCATTTGGAGGTTCCGGTAGAGGACCCACCATTCGACGGGGTCGATCTGGCCGTAATAGCCGTCGCCGCCGCCCGTCCCGAACCAGTGAGAATTCGAGATGGACCGCTCCCTGACGTTGGACGGGCCGTGCCAGTTGCCGTTGTCCTGGAGGCCGACGTTGACCCAGTAGGGCTCGCGCATGTCGTAGCCGACGTTGTAGACCTCGGCCCAGGCCTGCGAAGCGACGCCGGCGGAGCGGCGGCCGCCGTCCCAGGAGATGTCGATCCCGCCGTCGTTGCCGTCGACGACGTGGTCGGAGTTTCGGGGGTCGACCCAAATGGCGTGGTGGTCGGCATGGGGGCCGCCCCGGAAGACGTTTTCGAAGGTCCGGCCGGCGTCCCGGCTGACGTAGGCCGAACCCGAGTAGACGTAGACGACGAGGTCGTTGTTGGGATCGACGGTCAGCCGGCTGTAGTAGAACGGCCGGAAGTTGACCCGGTCGTAGGTCGCCTCGTCGCACGTCCGGACCCAGGTCGCGCCCTTGTCGTCGCTCCGGAAGAGGCCGCTGTCGCCGGCTTCGACGAGGGCATAGACGACGTTGGGCTTGGACCGGGCGACGCCGAGGCCGATCCGGCCGTAGGGCCCGGCGGGCAGGCCCTGGTGGATTGTGAACCAGGTGTCGCCGCCGTCGGTCGTCTTGAAGACGGCCGAGCCCGGGCCGCCGCTCCGGAAGTGGTAGGGGATCCGGCGGTGATCCCACATCCCGGCGTAGAGGATCTTGGAGTTGGACGGGTCCATGGCCATGTCGCAGGCGCCGGTGTCCGGGTTGACGGAAAGAACCTTGGCCCAG
The DNA here is from genome assembly GCA_016867585.1 of Candidatus Aminicenantota bacterium. Lineage (GTDB taxonomy): Bacteria > Acidobacteriota > Aminicenantia > Aminicenantales > UBA4085 > JAAZPG01. Next base: position 4,531 of record VGJF01000066.1, read on the forward strand.
GTCCGGCCGCCGTCTTTCGTCCGGTAGACCCCGCGGGCCTCGGTCGGGCCCCAGAGGTCGCCCTGGGCGGCGACGAAGACGACGTCGGGATCGACCGGGTCGATCGAGATGCGGCTGATGAAGCGGGTGTCGGCAAGCCCCATGTTCTTCCAGGTCCGGCCGGCGTCCTCGGACTTGTAGACGCCGTCGCCGGGGGCGACGGAGTTGCGGGCCGTCGCCTCGCCCGTGCCCACCCAGACGATGTCGGGATGGCTGGGCGAGACGGCCACGGCCCCGACCGAGACCGTCGCCTCCCTGTGGAAGGACGGAGCCCAGGTGATTCCGGCGTCCTCGGTCTTCCACAGGCCGCTCGGCCCGACGGCGGCGTAGAGGGTCGTCGAGCTTCCTTCCGGCGCGGCGAAATCGACGACCCGGCCTCCCATGTTGGCCGGGCCGATGTTGCGGATCCCGAGCTGATGGAGCGTGTTGGCCGGGTCGAACGGCGCCGGGCCCGCGGCCAACGCCGGGGCGGGCTTCGGCCGGGCCGCGGCTGGGCCGAAGAGCAGGCCGAAAACGGCGAGGGCGGCGAAGACGGAGAACGACTTTTTCAAGTAAAACATGGGAACCTCCCTGGAACGGTGAGACATCGAAAGGAGATCGGGCGGACCGATGGTCGGCATTCCTTTCCGTGGGATCTTTATATCTCAAAGACCGAGCGATAGGCAAGACGGAAAATCCCCCGGTCGGCCCTGGGGCTTTCAGGTCTTCGGACGAAGGATGACATCGGGGAACGCGACGGCCGGGGCCTTGTCGAAGCGAGCGAGGTTATGTTCTCCCGAGGGCATAGAGCCATTCGGCCAACTCCTCGAACATTCGCCAAAAATCATCCCAATCGATCGGCTTCAGGAGGCGGGGGGATGACCCGCGGCCGGGCGGCGATCCGGCCGATTCTTTTCCGGCGATAGGCTTCAGCCGTTCGATGGCAAGCTCAACCTGGAAGGCGGCCGCGGCGGGGTCGTCGAACATGGCTTCTTTCGCCCTGGCTCTCCGGAAAATATCGTCTCGACCAAGGTCCGGATACGTCCGGGCGATGAAATAGTGATCGAGGTAATCCTTGAGCTCGGTCCGGCCGACGAGCGCGGCCAGCTTGTTGGAGGCGATGTTCGCGAGGAGATCGACCGCGATGGAGGATCCCTCTTCCAAGCCGGTGCGTTCGCGAATTCCCGGTTCGGCAAGAGGGTCAACGACAAGGTCGATTTTGATCCCGCGGACGAGGATCGAGACGAATCCCGGGCTTCGTCGAATGGGAGACGTTTCTCCCGGCCAAGTTCTGCCGATCCAGAAATCGATTTCCGAAAGGTCGAGGTCGTACCTGGAGAACAAGTCGAGGTCCTCCGAAACGCGATGGCCCAGGTAGAAGGCGCCAAGGGCCGTTCCGCCCGTCAGAAAGAAGTTCTCGGCGATAACCTGATGAGTTCCGAGCCGGGCCAGGATCCTCCTCTGGTCGAGACCGGCAAAAGCTTCCGGGAAAAATTTAAGGCCGGCCATAGACTTCGATCATCCTTTTCCATTTTTTTCGGGCGATGGGCGTCAAACGAAGACGCGGGAGAGCCGATCGGATTTCGTTCAAATCGAAGAATTTGCGGACGTCGACGACCCGGCCCCGTTCGAGCATCCTCGAAAGCATCCAGTCATAGGGGCCTTTCTCAATCGCCTCCCGCGCCTCATCGATATGGCGCTTCAGGTCGATTGCGTCGGTGAGCTCCGGATAATCCCAAAAAACGGCCTTGAGCGGATTCCCCGACGACGGGGATCCTTTTTCACCCCAGGAAACCGGAGCTTCTTCCACTCGGCTGGTTCGCCCTCGCCACGGGGCCGTTTTCCCGAATTCCGAACCGTCGAATCCCCGGACCACGGCGATCGGCTTGCCGCGGCTGGTGACGATGATGTCTTCTTCCGCCGCGGCCTTGAGTATCTCCGAAGTCTTGCTTTTTAATTCCCTGACATTGACAAATCGCATGTCTTTTCTCGACGTAACTACGAATAGGACTTAGTTATAGTCACTTTATGAGGTTTTGTCAAGAAAAGAAGAGAGACCTCTCAAATTGGCGGGGCTGTCGCTGGCCCCTCGAAGGTTCAGAGCTTGAGGAAGCGGAGGTGCCGGACCCGGCCGGCGTAGACCCGGAATCCGTCGACCGCCCCGGCGGCGTCGCGGGTGAAGCGGAAGATATTCCCCCGCGCCTGGAAGGCGTCCGGGTAAACGGGGAAAAGGTCGCCCCGCTGAGCCGGGCGGAAGCGGAGCTTGAGATTGCCGTCCTCGACATAGAGGGTGTATGTCGTATCGATTTCCTCGCAGGAGAAAGTCCCCGTGTAAGCGGCCAGCTCCTCCGGCTTGGGGGCGAAGGCCGGGGTCATTTCCCAGAGTCTCGGCTTCGCCCGCCCCTCGGTCTCGGTCATCCGGACGGGCGAGGATCCCGGCCCCCGCTCGAAGACGATCTTTCGGCTGCCGTCGGCCGAGACGAAGACGTTCTCGGCCACGGCGGTCACGGCCTGTCCGCCGACGCGGAAGAGGTTGCCGTCCTTGTCGAGATCGACTCTCGTCGAGGCGTCGGTCAGCGGCTCCCGGTAAACGCCGGTGATGGCCTTCAAGGCGGCGGCGGAGACGGGGACGGGGACCGGCCTGGCGGGCTCCTTGAGCTTTCCTTCCAGGAAGATGTCGGCCAGGGCATGGGCCAATCGGGCCGGCCCCGAGGTCGTCACGTTGCTGAGGACGACGATCGACAGGCGATGGTCGGGAAAGCGGGCCACGAAGGTCTGGTAACCGGCCGTCGACCCGCCGTGGCTGACCTCGCGGACGCCTTTGTACTCGGTGACGACGAGACCCTGGGCGTATTCGATCTCGAATCCGTCGTTCAACCGGCCTCGGGTCTGGAGGGCGTCGGCCAGGGCCGTTCCGCCCACCCGCGGGTTGTCGAGGTTCTCGTTCCAGAGAAGGAGGTCGCCGACCGTGGTCAGCAGGCCGCCGTTGCCGATGACGTTCGTGAAGGGCATGTTGGCCGCGAAGCCGCCGCCCCGCGGCCCGTAAGCGGTCGCCCGGTTGGGGACGACTTTGCGGAAGTCTTCGCGCCACTCCGTACGGGTCATGCCCAGCGGCCCGAACAGACGCTCTTGGCAGAACTCGTTCAGGCCCTTTCCGGAGACGCGCCGGACGATGACCCCGAGGAGGGTGTAACCCGTGTTGTTGTAAAGGAATTCATCGCCCGGCCGGAAATTGAGCTCCTTCATCCCTTCGACGAGCTCGAGGATCTCGTCGACGGTATGGACGGCCCATCCGGTCGGACGTCCGGCGAGAGACAGGAGGGCCCACTGGCTCCGGAGGCCGCTCGTGTGGTTGAGAAAATGGCGGATGAGGAGGGGAGTCCCGAAGTCCGGGAGCTCGGGGACGTATCGGCGGACGGGGTCGTCGAGGGAAAGCCGGCCGTCGAGGGCGAGGAGGTTGACCGCCGCGGCCGTGAACTGCTTGGCCACCGATCCGGATTCGAAGACCGTGTCGGGGGTGATCTTCAAGCCGGCTTCGAGGTCGGCCATGCCGTACGTTCGAATGAGGACGGTCCGGCCGTCGACCGCGACGCCGACGGCGCAGCCCGGCGCGTCGCTCCGGTTCCAGGGTTCGAAGACCTTGTCGACCTTGGCCTGGACGGCGGGCGCGGCTCCGGCCGCCTGTCCGGCCGCGGCTCGGGGAAGCCCTCCCAGGGCCAGAATGAGAGCGAGAAGGACGACCGTCCTGTCTTTCGGCCTGATTGTCATGTGCACCTCCACCCCCCGTTCGAAGCCTGAGAAGCCGGCCGGGCCGGGATTATTTCTTGGCCAGGGCCATCGCGCTCCGCTGCGAGCCGGTGAAGGGGATCGTCATCCCCATGGCTTCGGCCGAAATCACCCCGTTCATGTCGGCGGCCGCCTCCGACTTGACGAAGAGGCCTTCCTGGACGGCGAAATACGAGGTCTCCGTCCCTTCCAGCTTGCCGTCGAGGCCGAGGGACATCCCCATCTGATTGAGCGCCCCCGACAGCACGCCCTTGACCGCGGTTTTGATCCGGGCGCAGGCGAGGCCGTCGACGGTCTCGAAACCGTCGAGGGTGTTCATGTTTTCGAAGACGATCCGGACCTCCCCGGCGTCGCTCTTCTGGACGATCGTCTCCCGCGAAGGCCAGGACTCGCCGATCTTGACCGGCTTGTCGGGCAGGTTGGGGAAGAGGCCCTGGAAGTCGGAGGACAAGTCCCTTCGGCCGCCGTCCCCCATGTCCAACATCAGGACCGACGCCCCCGAAACGTCCAGTTCCTCTCCCCGGGGGGACAGGACCATGTCGAAGCTCTTGCCGACGATGCCGCTCACGTCGGGCGACAGGCCGCCCTGCGGTCCCTGAACGTTGACGGCCATCGCTTCGATCGTCACCCCGAGGAGGTGGTTCCCCTCCTTGAGGCCTTTCGGGGTTAGGGTGATGTCCATGTTCGAGTGGACGTCGGTCGTGATCATTTGGCCCATGACGTCGATGTTCTGGACCTGGGAGCTCGATTGCTTGTAGACCAGGGGTGCCCCCTGGGCGAATTTATAGACGAGGGCCACGGCCTCCTGGGGAGGGGCCGGGCGGTCGGCCGCTGCGGCGGCCAAGCCGAAAACGGCGAGAACGAAGGCGGCCGTTTTCCCCGTAAGCCCGAGATATTTCCGGATATTCATCGTGGACCTCCTTGGGATGTTCTTTTCCCGGACAATAGTCGAGTTTACCCCAACTCGACGGGTGGTTCAAGCTTGCGGGCTGCTGACCGTCGAACAATATTTTCGCACGTAAACGTCGCCGCTTGGCGCGGCCGTTAACCGTTTTCTGGGCCTCTCATCTAGAAAAAAGTCTTGAAAACGGCCGCGCCATAGGCGTTCTTGGGGGATAACGAAAGAACCGTTCGACGGTCAGGGGGGGCTAGGGTTTCAGCTTGCCGAAAAACCAGGCCCAGAGCTTCTCGTGGAAGGCCCAGCTCGGCGGATGTCTCTCGAGATAGGTCCGGCCGCCGAAAAGGCCCTGGTCTTCCGGGGAGATTTTGTAGCGCGGCTCCGTCTCCCAGAGCATCCGGAATTCGGGATGGAACTGGACGCCCAGGACGTTGGGGTAGGCGGCGTGATCGATGGCCTCGACGACCTTGCCGTCGAGCGAGACGGCCGCCGTCCGGAAGCCTTTCCCGATGAGGTCCGGGGATTGATGGTGGGCGCTCATGATGTGAGGCCGGTCTCCCGGCTCGAATCCCATCGCCGAGACGAACATTCCCTCCGGGACGAGGTCGATCGGATGGAGCATGTGGGGGAGGAGCTCCCGGTCGAGGGGGAAGAGCCGGCGGAAGGGGTTGGTATGCCAGGCCGGCCGGCCCAGGGCGATGACGTCTTCGACGTAGCGGGCCCCGTAGAGGTCGGACCAGACGTCCTGGACGAGCGTTCCGCCCGTCGCGGCGTTGAAGGTCTGCATCCCGAGACAAATGCCGAGAAGCGGGAAGTCCGGCTTTCTCTCGAGAAAGGGCCGGAAAGAATCGTTTTGCGGCCCCCCGAGAAAGTGGAAGGAGGCCGAGAGCTCGAGATAATGGCGATAGGGGTCTTCGATCCGGGTCTGGAGCCCGGTCTTCCGGCCGTAGGCGGCCGGGGGAAGGTCCGGCCCGCCGAAGAAGATGACCCCGTCCGAGAGGTCGAAGATTTTTCGGAAATCCGCGGTTGCCCCGTTTTCCCGGTAGAGCGTTTCGAGTCCGAGGTCGGCCGAGACGGCATGGAAATGGAACCAGTCGAGCCCGTTCGTCTCGACGAGGTCCGCGGCCGCTTTGTAGTCCGTGCGCTCCCGGACATGAAAGACGCCGACGACTTCCATCCCTCCCTCCGGCAGGAAGCCTTCCGCCCGGAGGGCGAGGAGATCCCGGATCGTTCCCGTGGAGGGATAGAAGACGGCCAGCCGGACGAAGCCCTCGGCCGGGGCGGCCGTGTCGAGATGCCGCTTCGTCGCCGGATGTCCGGGCTCCCCGGAGCTCGTCGGCGCCTCGCCCGTCCGACAGCCGGCCGGGAGTCCGAGGGCGAGAAGGATGATAAGGACAAGGGCCTTTCTCGGCTTCATGGGCGTCTTCTCCGGTCAAGATCGAAACGGCCCGCCGACCTCCGCTTTCAAGGGCGGGCGGGGGCCTTGAAGGCCGCCAGGACGGCGTCGGTCACGACCGTCACGAGGACGTCGGCCTTGTAGCCGTTCTCGGCCAGCGGCCTGGCCTCGGCCGCCGCCTTGGCCGCGGCCGCTCGGATCGCGGGCTCCGATGCTCCCGCCCCTTTGAGGGCGTCTTCGGCCGTCCGCAGCCGCCAAGGCACGGGGGCGACGCCTCCGCAGACGATCCGGATGTCGCGGATGGCGCTCCCTCCGCTCATCCGGACGGCCGCCGAGACGACGGCGAAGTCCCAGGAGCCGCGCTCGATGAATTTCCGGTAGGCGCTCCGATCGCCTTTTTGGGCCGGCGGGATCCGGACTTCACGGAGGATCTCCCCGCGGTTGAGGACCGTCTCTTTCCTGACGTTGACGATCGGGGGGGCGTAGAAATCGGCCGCGGCGACGACCCTCTCGCCGGCGGCCGAGGCCAGGACGAACCGGGCCTCCAGGGCGACGAGGGCCGGAGCGAGGTCCGAGGGGAAAACGGCCCAGCAGATGCCTCCGGCGAAGACGGCGTGGTGCTTGTTCCGGCCTTTGACCGCGTAGCATGTCGACCCGCCCTTCTTCGAGCAGCGGACCGCGGCATCGCGGTAATACCAGCACCGCGGCCGCTGACAGAGGTTCCCGCCGACCGTGCCGACGTTGCGGAGCTGGGGAGAGGCGATGACCGCCGCCGCCTGGTGAAGGACGGGGTAGTCGGCCTTGACGTCCGGATGGCCGGCGATTTGGGCGATCGTCGCCGTGGCCCCGACGGCCAGGCCGTCCGGGCCCTTCTTGATGTCGGCCAAGCCGGGGACGGCCGCGAGGTCGATGACGACTTCGGGAACGACGAGCCCTTCCTTGATTTCGCCGACGAGGTCGGTCCCTCCGCCCATGAGATGGGCGCCCTGGGGCGAGGCGGCCAGGAAGGACGTCACTTGGCCGAGGGACTTCGGCTTGGCGTAGTTGAAGTTCCTCATCGGCCGGCCTCCTTCCTCTTCAGGGCGGCGAGGACGCGAGGCGGGGTCATCGGGATCTCTCCGACATGGACCCCGAGGGCGTTGAAAACGGCGTTGGCGACCGCGGCCGAGGAGGGAATCCGGGGCGGCTCGCCCAAGCCCTTGACGCCGAGGTTGTTGAGGCGTTCGTCGGGGACGTCGATGAACAGGGGGACGATTTCGGGAACGTCCAGGGCCGTGGCGACCTTGTAGTCGTGGTAATTCGGATTGACCATCGCCCCCGTTTCCGGGTCCATGAGTTTTTCCTCGAACAGGGCGGCGCTGAGGCCCTGGGTGACGCCGCCGATGACCTGGCTTTCGGCCGTCTGACGGTTGACGACCCGGCCGATGTCGTGGGCGGCGACGTGCTTCAGGACGCGGATCTTTCCGGTCCGGGTGTCGACCTCGACCTCGGCGAAGTGGGCCCCGAAGGTCTGGAAGGCGAATGTGTCGCTCGGGTGTCCGGCCCGCTCGCCGTGGAAATAGGCGATCCGACGGATCGACTTCATGAGCTCTTTCCACTCCACGGCCTTCTCGGGAGCGGCCTTGACGAACACCCTCTTCCCTCCGAGGGCAAGGTCCTCGGGGGGGGCGCCGAGCTTCGGCGAAGCCAGGCCCTTCAGGTAATCCACCGCTTTCAGGGCGGCGTCGCGAATGGCCGGGGCCACGGACGGGGTGGTCAGGCTCCCGCCGGAAATCGGGGCCCAGGGATAGTCGGAATCGCCGATTTTGACGACGATGTCCCGCGGCTCGAAGCCGAGCGTCTCGGCCGCGACGACGGCGATGTGGGTCCGGGTTCCGCAGCCGATGTCCTGCGTGCCGCACTCGACCTCGATCGTTCCGTCGGGATGGATCCGCAACTCGGCCAAAGTGCCGGGAACTCCCGCTCCCGGCCAGATCTGGCTGGCCATTCCCATCCCCCGGCGGTACCTCCCCGAGCCGGCTCCGGGGGCTTTGTTGCGGCGGCCCCAGCCGATCGCCTCCGCCCCGGCCTTGTAGCAGTCTTCGAGCCTCTTGAGGGAGTAGGGCAGGGAGGTGTCGCCCTGGCTTTTGGCCGTATAGTTTTTTCGCCGCAGCTGGAGGGGGTCCATCTTGAGCGCGGCGGCCAGCTCCTCCATTGCCCCCTCCAGGGCCAGGGTGGCCTGGGTGTGGCCAGGGGCCCGGGTCGCCCGCGACCCGCAGGCGTTGACGAAGACGCTCGACTCCTCGATCTTGAGGTGGGGGATCCGGTAGACGTCGACGAAGGGTTCGGAGCAGCGGTCGCCCCGGCCGACCCCGCCGCAGTTCAGGTTCTTCATGTGGAGGGCGGTGATCGTCCCGTCCTTCTTGGCCCCGATCCTGACCGTGAACCGGGTCGACGGCCGATAGCCGACGCAGAACGAGTTCTCCTGCCGGGTGAGGGTGATTTTCACCGGCCGTCCCGTCTCCTTGGCCAGCCGGGCGGCGACGACGGTGTGGTCGTTCAGGCCGAGCTTGCTGCCGAATCCGCCCCCCATGTAATGCTTGACGACCCGGACGTCGGCGGCCGGGATTTGGAGGACGCGGGCCAGGGCGTCGCGGACGGAATGGACGGCCTGGGTCGAATCCCAGACCGTCAGGACTCGGCCGTCCCATTTGGCGATCGAGGCGTGCGTCTCGGCGGGTTGATGGACTTCCCAGTTCGTCCGGTAGGCCCGTTCGATGATGACCTCCGCCTCGGCGAATCCTTTGTCGATCTCGCCCCGGTCGAAGGCGTTGAAAGGCTGGAGGTTGGCCTGGTCGGCGACCAGGGGGGCGTCGGGACGGCCGGCTTCGAGGTCGTCGACGACATGGGGCAGGACCTTGTAATCGACCTTGACCAAGGCCAGGGCTTCCTCGGCCGCGGCCTCGCTCGTCGCGGCCACGGCCGCGACCTGCTCCCCGGCCCAGCGGACCCGGCCCTCGCGGAGCTTGAGGGCCGCCTTGACTCCTGGATAGGCCAGGGCGGAGGACAGGTCGATCGACAAGACCTCGGCCGCGGCGTGGGGCGAGCGCAGGATCTTGGCGTGGAGAAGCCCGTCGAAATGGAGGTCGTGGGTGTAACGGGCCCGCCCGGTG
>VGJF01000067.1 GCA_016867585.1 Candidatus Aminicenantota bacterium
CCCGTTGATCGTGTAGGCCTTGAGCGCTTCCTCGACCGAGATCTTCTCCTCGGGGAACCAGCCGCCCTCCGGCTCGCCCTTGAGCGTCTTCCGGGTCACCGCCGCGTAAATCAGATACTTCGGGTGGACGTAATACTCGGCCGCGCTCGTCCCCGGCCAATCGCTGCCGAAAGTCAGCATCGCCCCGTTGTCGAGCAGCGATTTGAAGGCGTAAGCGCCTTTGCAACGCTCCGCCCCGATCCTCTCCTCCATCCAGCGCATGTCGTCGGAGATATGATAGGGATTGACCTCGGCGATGACGTCCAACGCCTTGAACCGGGCGAAATCCTGGGGCCGGATGACCTGGGCATGGATGACCCGATAGCCCTTGAGGTCCAGCCCCTCGTTCTTCAACCGCTCATAGAGGTCGAGCATCTCGGCCACTCCGCGGTCGCCGATGGCGTGGACGTTGGGGACGAACCCCCCTTCCAGCCCGGCCTTGATCAGGCCGTACATTTTCTCCATATTGCGGACTTGAAGCTTGGCGTCGTCCGAGGTGTGCGGCCGCCAATGGCCGTAGTTTCCCGGCTCGTCATCGTAAGGCTCGAAGAAAAGGGCCCCGTGCGTCCCCATGATGCCGTCGATGTAGCCCTTGAGGGCGCCGTACCGAAGCCAGGCGCTTTTCTGCTTCGTCCTCGGGTGGAGACCCATGGCGAAGCCCTCCGCCGCGAGGGCCGCCCCCCGGGAAAGGTCCGGCCGGAGCCAAATCCGGCAGGTCAGCTCGCCGTTCGCCTCGAGCTCGACGAACCGCTCGGTCTGGTCGGGCGCGGCGATGTCGTGGACTTCGGTGATGCCCGACTCCCGCAGGACCTGCAAGGCCGCCCGGCTCTCGTCGAGAAGCCTGTCGGCCGATTTCGGCTTGCGGGCGGCGCGGATCTTGTCCCAGGCCGACGACGGCCGGGCGATGATCCCCGTCGGCTGACCGTCCGCCTCGAGCTCCATCCCCGCCGCCCTTCCCTTATCCAATCCCGCGGCCTTCAAGGCCGCCGTGTTGGCCAGCCAGACCTTGCCGTCGAAACGGTTCAGGAAACAGGGGTGGTTGGGCGTCAGGTCGTCGATCATCCGCCGGTGCGGCTTCCACGGCTCCTTCTTCGCTCCCCCTCCCCGCCCCGCATCGCCGAGGGCCCACTGCTCATACGCCCCCCACAGCCCCTCCGTGATCCATTCGTCGTCGTCGAGAAGGTTGACGACCCGCAGGATTTCCTTCCTCAGACCCTCCTCGTCGGCCACGGCCAGCAGGTTCGCACCGTTGATCTGCGCCCCGGCGCCGTTGAAATGGACGTGAGCGTCGATAAGGCCCGGAGTGACGAATCGGCCTCCCAAGTCGACGACCTTCGTTTTCTCGCCGACGTACCGCCGGGCCTCTCTATCGGTCGCGCAAACCGCCGTGATCGTGTTCCCGGTGACGACGACCGCCTTGGCCGACGGCATCGCCGGGTTGACCGTGTAGATGTCCCCGTTGAGCAGGACGAGCGTCGCCGGTTCCGGCTTCTTGGCGCATCCGGCACCCACGCCGATAATAAGCGCGGCCGCCAGCAAACCCATTACGGACGAAAGCCACGGACGGGTTTTTTTCATCGGAAATCCTCCAATCAGGCGAAGCCTAACAAAGCCGCCGAGAAACGTCAATTCATGCCCGCCGCGGCTTGGGGAGGTCCGCCGTTCGGCCCTTGTTGACTCCTTTCCACGTTGCGGTAAAATGTTCGATGAGAAGTACAGGGCTCCCCGTGGCGAACAAACTTGCCGGCGTCTTCGAAAGGCACGACGTCGTCCTGGCCTATCTTTTTGGCTCTCAACAAGATGCGGGGCTTGCCTTTCTCCACGGACAAACGTTTCGAGCCGAAGCGGCATCGGACCTGGACATCGGAGTTCTCCTGAAAACTCCACCCTCCCACCCGTATCGGAGCTACGGCGAACTCTACGCCGACCTTTCCGCTTTTTTCGCCCCCTTCAAGATCGACATCGTCTTCCTTCACGAAGTTCATTCCCTCCTCAAGTTCGAAATCACGAGCGGCGTCCGAATCTATGCCGCCGACGAAGACGAAGCGGACGCCTACGAAGACATGGTCATGAAGTTCGCTTCGGATTTGGCCTTCAAACGCAGGATGTTCGAGCCCGATTTCATCAAGGCCGTGGAGAATGGTCATTTCGAGATTGAACACCCCTAGAATCCAGGAGAACCTCAGCCTCATCGGTTCTTACCTGGAGAGGCTCCGCCGACTGAAGAATTGCACCCGGGACGAGTTTCTCGGCGACGAGCGAAATCCCGCGGCCGCCGAGAGTTTTTTCCGGAGAGCCATCGAGGCGATGTTCGATGTGGGACGCCACATTCTCGCTAAAACCTACGAATTTAAAAGCTTGGAATACAAGGAAGTCGCCGCCGCGCTCGCCGAGAAAGGCATCGTCTCCCCGGCTTACGGCCAAACGCTCGTCAAAATGGCCGGCTATCGGAACCGGATGGTCCACTACTACAAGGAAATCAAACCCGAAGAGCTTGACGATATTCTCCGCAATGACCTTGGGGACATCGAGAATTTCATCCGGGAAATCGAATCCTTTTTAAAGAATTATCTCCGCCAAGCGCCGAAATCGTAAATATCGCCGATGCACATTGAAAATCGGCCCTTATCTGAAGTATAAGAAAGGGAGGAGGATCCCATGAAACGACACCCGTCCATCCGTCTGTCCGCCGGCCTGATCGTCTTCGCCCTGGCCGCGCTCGCCCCCGCATTCCTCGCCGCCCAGGAACCCTACAAGTTGCCGCCCGCGGACATCGTCAAGATCCTCGACGCCCCCCCCACGCCCCGGGTCTCGATGAATCCGGCCCGGGACTGGATGCTCCTCACCGACTACGAATCGATGCCCTCGATCGCCACCCTCTCGATGCCCATCCTTCGCATCGCCGGGATCCGGATCACGCCCCAGAACAACAGCGACCAAGTCCTGACCTTCTCGACGGGGATGACCCTCAAGTCCATGAAGGACGGCATGGTCCGCAAGATCGACCTTCCCGCCGGATTCAAATTCGGCGGAGGATTCAGGTCCGGCGCCTCCTGGTCCGGAGACGGGAAAACCATCGCTTTCGCCCGCTATCTCGACAACGGGGTCGAGCTCTGGCTGGCCGACACGGCGACCGGCAAGGCCAAGGCCCTGACCGGTCCGACCCTAAACATGGTCGTCGGCTCGGGTTATCTCTGGATGCCCGACGACAAGCATATCCTCGTCAACATGATTCCGGAAGGCCGCGGCCCGGCGCCCGAAGCGCCGCGCGTGCCGGCGGGGCCCGAGGTCTTCGTTTCCGCCGGCAAGGAAACCAAGGTCGCCACCTACCAGGACCTCCTCAAGACGGCCTTCGACGAGAAGCTCTTCGAATACTACGCCGCGTCCCAGCTCGTCGAGGTCGACATCGCGACCGGCGCGGCCCGCAAGATCGGCGGGCCCGGGATCTACGCCGGGACGAATCCCTCGCCCGACGGGAAATATCTCCTCGTCACCCGGATCAAGCGGCCCTTCTCCACCAGCGTCCCCTATTCGAGTTTCGCCCGGTCGACCGAAATCTGGACCTCCTCGGGCGAGCTCGTCAAGGTCGTCGCCGACCTCCCCCCCGCCGAGGACGTCCCGATGAACGGCGTCCCGACCGGCCCGCGCGGGGCGAACTGGCAGCCCCTCAAGCCCGCCACCCTCTACTATACCGAGGCCCTCGACGGCGGCGACACCGAGAAGGACGTCCCCTTCCACGACCGCGTCCTCACCCTCCCCGCGCCGTTCACCGGCGAGCCCAAGGAGGTCTTGAAAACCCAGAACCGTTCGGCCGGCCTGAACTGGCTGTCGACGCCCGGCCAGGCCTTCGCCTCGGAGACGATCTGGCGGAAGCGCTGGCGGACGACATGGCTCGTGAACGTCGACGACCCCTCCGTCCCTCCCCGGAAAATCTGGGACCTGAGCATGCAGGATACCTACAAGAATCCCGGCAATCCGGTCTCGACCCTCAAGGACGGCGACCGGGTCGTCCTCGTGGACAAGGACTTCATCTATCTCTCCGGCCCGGGCAGCTCGCCCAAAGGCGATCATCCGTTCCTCGACCGGATGAACCTCAAGACGGGCGAGACGCAGCGCCTCTTCCAGTGCGCCGAGGGAAAATACCAAAGCTTCGTCGACTTCGCCGGCGAAGACCGCCAAAAGATCATCCTCGTCGGCGAATCGAAAACCGAGGTCCCCAACTACTTCCTCTACGACCTCAAATCAAAGAAGATGCAGGCCCTGACCGACTTCAAGGACCCCGCGCCCCAGCTGACCGGCGTCAAGAAGGAGCTCATCAAGTACAAGCGCGACGACGGGGTCGAGTTGAGCGGGACGCTCTACCTCCCGGCCGATTATAAGCCGGGCACGCGCCTGCCCGCCGTCGTCTGGGCCTATCCGTTGGAGTACAGCGACGCCTCGACGGCCGGCCAGGTCCGCGGCTCGGTCAACCGCTTCACCTTTTACCGCGGCACTTCGCAGCTTTTCTTCGTCACCCAGGGCTACGCCGTCCTCGACAATGCCACGATGCCGGTCATCGGCGACCCCAAGACGGTCAACGACACCTTCGTCAAGCAGATCGTGGCCAACGCCAAGGCGGCCATCGACGTCCTCGACGAGATGGGCGTCGGCGACCCGAAGCGGGTGGGCGTCGGCGGGCACTCCTACGGGGCCTTCATGACGGCCAACCTTCTGGCCCACTGCGACCTCTTCGCCGCGGGGATCGCCCGGAGCGGCGCCTACAACCGGACCCTGACCCCCTTCGGCTTCCAGAGCGAACGCCGGACCCTCTGGGAGGCCCGCGACACGTATATCGCCATGTCGCCCTTCATGTTCGCCGACAAGATCAACGAACCCATCCTCATGATCCACGGCATGGCCGACAACAACTCGGGGACCTTCCCCGTCCAGTCCGAGCGCCTCTTCGCCGCCCTCAAGGGCTTCGGAGCGACGGCCCGGTTCGTCTACCTCCCCCACGAGAGCCACGGCTACAGCGCCCGCGAATCGGTCATGACCGTCCTGGCCGAGATGATCGAGTGGTTCGATACATACGTCAAGAATAAAAAGTGATTCTTACTTCCGGACGGCGGGCTTCGGCCGGATGACGGCCGGGGCGCCCTTTTCTCGGACCAGCTTGTTGAAAGCCTCGAGGTCCCTTTCCAGGACGGCCAGGGACTCTCCCATCAGGCGTTCGTACTCGGGGAGGAGGTCTTTGAAGCGCTGCTTCGCCCCGGCCGTGGGGGGCCCGTCGGGACCGGCGACCTCGCCGAACAGCTTGACCCACTGGTTGTCATGGCGGCCGGGAAAATTCAGGGCATCCTGCCCGCCCTCCCCCTTGAGCTGGGTTAGCTCGCCCTCGACCCTGGTCAAGGCCGCGTCCAGCATCTTGAAGGCGGCCGCCGCCTCTCCGCCGAATCCTCCCTTCTCCAGCCTCTGGGCGACGTCCTGGGCCTGGCGGTGGACATCCCGCATCTCCAACAAGCGGTCGTAGATCATCCGGATCTTTTCCCCGACGGCCACGGCCAACTCGTGCTGGGCTTTGTAATCCTCGACCTTCGACGGATTGCGCGGGTCGGGCCGGACCTCCAGGGGCTGAATCTGGCTCCAATCCCCGACCTTGAGACGGACCCGGTAGGAGCCGGGAACGGCCTTGGGCCCGCCCCTGGCACTCCCCCACAACACCGTCCCCGGGGGAATGGTGAACAGCGGATCCCCGGCGAAGTTCCAGACGAGCCGGCTGAGCCCCGCCTTGGCGCTCAATGGCTGGTCGCCTCCCCGTCTTCCCGCTACCGGCTGAGGTCGCTCCTCCGCTCCTCGGCCCGGCTCGGCCCTGTACGAGCGGACGACGGCCCCCGTTGAGTCCAGGATTTCGAGAGAGACGGCCTCCTTAGGCGATTCGGGGAGGAAGAAATTGACCTCGGCCCCGACCTCGGGCGCCCGGACAGCGGCGCGGGGAGCGAAAAGATACGGCTTGCCTTCGGGCGCACCGTTCATCTGGTGGAGAGGCGACAGGTCGTCCAGGATCCAGAATGCCCGGCCCTGGGTGGCCACGATCAGGTCTTTTCGGTAGACCATGAGGTCCATGACGGGCGTGACGGGCAGGTTGAGCTGGAAGGGCTGCCAATGGGCGCCGTCGTCGAAAGAAACATACAGGCCGAACTCCGTTCCGGCATAGAGAAGCCCGCGCCTGTCCGGGTCCTCGCGAACGACCCGGACGAAATGGCGGGCGGGGATGCCGTTCGAGCCGCTCGTCAGGAGGTCCCAGGTCTTGCCGTAGTCATTCGTCCGGAAAATCATCGGCCGGAAATCGTCCAGACGGTAGCGGTGGACGGCGATGAAGGCCCGGCCGGCGTCATGGGCCGAGGGGTCGATCATGTTGACCGTCGAATCGGCCGCGAGGGCCGGGGGCGTGACATTGACCCAAGTCTTGGCGTTGTCCCGGGAGATATGGATGAGGCCGTCGTCGCTTCCGGCCCACAGGAGGCCGGCCTGGAGGGGCGATTCCTCGAAGGCGAAGATCGTCCCGAAGACCTCGACCCCGGTGCTGTCGTGGGTGATGGGCCGGCCGGAATAATCCTGCCGGGTCTTGTCGTTGCGGGTGAGGTCGGGGCTGACGGCCTCCCAGCTCAGGCCGCCGTCGCGCGACCGGTGGACGTACTGCGAGCAGTGAAAGAGCGTGTCGGGGTCGTGGGGCGAGAGGCGAATGGGAGCGTTCCACTGGAAACGATAGGTCATGTCGGCGGCCCTCAATCCCGTCGCCAGCTCGGGATAGACCATGATCGATCGTCCGATCCCTGTCCTGACGTCGACGCGGGTGATGGACCCGCCGTAAGAGCCGGCATAGACGATGTCCGGGTTGCGCGGGTCGACGGCGATGTGCCCGCTCTCCCCGCCTCCGACGGCATAGAATCCCTCCCCGCGGCTGGGGACGGCGGCCGTGCTGTTGTCCTGCTGGGCGCCGTACACCCAATAGGGAAAGCGGGTGTCGGCCGTGACCCGGTAGATTTCAGCCGTCGGCTGGTTCATCTGGCCCGTCCAGGACAGTCCCCCGGTGAACGAGACGTTGGCCCCCCCGTCGTTGGCGTTGACCATCGTCATTGGGTCGTTGGGGTTGATCCACAGGTCGTGGTTGTCGCCGTGGGGGACGGCGATCGTCTGGAAGGTCCGGCCGCCGTCCGTGGATTTGTAGAAGCCGGTGTTGAGGACGTAAACCGTGTCCGCGCTCTTCGGGTCGGCGTAGGCGTGGATGTAGTACCAGGCCCTCTGGAGGAAACGGCGCTCGCCGTTGACCTTGACCCAGGAAGCTCCGCCGTCGTTCGAAAGGTACAGCCCGCCCCGCGTCTCGGGCGCCTCGACAAGGGCCCAGACGCGGCCGCTCTGGGCCGGGGAGGGAGCCACGGCGATCCTCCCGACGATGCCCTGCGGCAATCCGCCGCCGAGCTTCGTCCAGGTGTCGCCGCCGTCCGTCGATTTGAAGAGGCCGCTCTCCTCGCTGCCGCTGTCGATCGTCCAGGGGCTCCGCCGGACGGTCCAGAGCGCCGCATAGATGATCCGCGGATTCGTCGGGTCGAGGGCGATGTCCACGGCGCCCGTCTTGGAGCCGATGAACAACACTTTCTCCCAGGTCCGGCCGCCGTCCTTGGAGCGGAAGACTCCGCGCTCATCGTTGGGGCCGAAGATGTGCCCCAGCGCGGCGACATAGACGAGGTCGGGATTTTTGGGGTGGACGGCGATCCGCCCGACCTGGCCCGACTCGGGAAGCCCGATGAAGGTCCACATCGCGCCGGCGTCGACAGACCGGTAGAGGCCGATTCCCGGTGAGATGTTGCCCCTCGGGCAGGCCGACCCCGTCCCGACATAGACCACGTTGGGGTCGGACGGGGCCACGGTGACGGCTCCGATCGACCCGGCCTGGAAGAATCCGTCCGAGACGTTCGTCCAGGTCAATCCGGCGTCGGTCGTCTTCCACACTCCTCCCCCGGTCGAGCCGAAATAATAGGTCAACCGGTCGCCGGCGACGCCGGCCACCGCCGTCGACCTCCCGCCGCGGGCGAACTGAAGCAGCCGGAAGCGCAACCCGTCGAAGCGCGACGGGTCGACGACGGCGTTCGGGTTCCGGCCCTGGGCCGGGGCCGAGCCCGGGACCGAGAGCAGGGACAGAAACGCCGCCGAAGCCAGAATCCAGGTCGCCAGCCGGTGTTTGCGCATGCGATCTTCTCCCCGTTGGACTTTCAACGGAGCCTAGCGTACCCCGGCCCTCGCCGGGCTGTCAATCCGCCCGCGTTTCCGGACATCTGGGCGGGAATTTTGGGCCGGCGATGACAAACGAAGCGGCTGGATTTTTTTCCACGCCCGCCTTTATCGCTTCATCCGCCTCTGGCCGCAGCAGCAAACGGATTCCGAACGGTCAGCCCTTCGGCTGAATGACGACGGATCCCTCGGCGATCAGGCGCCGGAATTTTTCATCGAGCGACGCCCAGTCGAGGACATCCACGGAAAACGGGAGGTCGGAGTCGGAGAACGCCGCGTTCAAACCGGCCAAGACCGAAACATCGAGCGGCCGCTCGGTCATGACGACCAAATCGAGGTCGGAGTATCGACGGGCATTGCCCAAAGCCCGAGATCCGACCGCCCGGACTTCGAAGCCGGCGACGAACCGCCGAAGGAGGCCGAGGACGATCTCGAGGTCCTTCGGGAGAATGTCAACCGGCCGCATGATTCCGCCTCTTCAATTCCCTCAAGAGGAAGAGGACGTCTTTGCGGAATCCTTCGAGGACGCTCAAGACTTTCTCCGCCTTGGCCTCGTCGTAGGTGTGGGCGGTGATGTGGCGGATCTCCCGATAGAGGAAAAAGCCCGCCGGGTCGATGACCAGCCCCGCATCGGCGGCTTTGCGGATGAAGTCCTTGAAGGCCATTTCCGCCAGCTCGGCGGGAACGGGAGCGATCTGAGCCATCTGGCGGCGCATCATCTTAACGGCCAGTTCGTAGGTATATTCGAAGCCTTGAATGGCCGCCGCTCGAAACTGGGCCCGCAGTTCCGGATCTCCGGCCGCCAGGTCGGAGCCGAGGTAGGACAGGCTCTTTTCAAGCTGAGAAAGCGCCTTTTCCAACGCGCTCACGTCGAGCTTCATCTCCCGATTCCTCGCTTGACCATTTTATCAAAACGTCGAAACCGCATAAAGCGAAATCGGCGGCCCTTCAGGCGACCTGGCCGTCGAAGAGGCGGATCGTCCGCTCGGAGTGGGCGGCGATCCGGTCGTCGTGGGTGACCATGACGATCGTCCGCCCCTCCTTCCACAGCCCGCCGAGCAATCCCATGATGTCCTCGCCGCTTTTCGAGTCGAGGTTTCCCGTCGGCTCGTCGGCCAGGAGGATGGGCGGGTCGTTGGCCAGGGCCCGGGCCAGGGCGATGCGCTGCTGCTCGCCGCCCGAGAGCTCCGAAGGCCGGTGCTCCTTCCAGTCCAGGAGCCCGACGGCCTCGAGCAACTCCGTGATCCGCTGCCGCCTCCGCCTGGCGTTCTTGCCGTTGAAGAGAAGCGGAACCTCGACGTTCTCCCAGGCCGTGGCGTAGGTCAGGAGGTTAAAATTCTGGAAGACGAAGCCGAGTTTTTGGTTCCGGATCGAGGACAGCTGGTCGAACGTCAGCCCGGCGACATTCTTCCCCTCGAGGTAGTACTCCCCCGAGGTCGGCGTGTCGAGGCAGCCGATGATGTTCATCAGGGTCGACTTGCCCGAGCCCGAGGGGCCCATGACCGAAACGAACTCCCCGCGGCCGATCTCGAGGGAAACACCGCTTAAGGCCTCCAGGGCATGGCCGCCCATCTGATAAACCTTCTTGATCCCCCGCAGTTCGATGATCGTCTCGGCTTTACTCATAGCGCAGCGCCTCAATGGGATTAAGGCGGGAGGCCCGCGTGGCCGGGAAGATGCCGGCCAGGAAGACGAGCGTTCCCACGATCCCCAGGAAAATGAAGAAAATATCCATCGAAAAGACCGGCCTCAGCAAATACGCCCCGATGCCGAACCCTTCCTCGCTCAGAGGGATCAGGCGGACCAAGCCGACGATGTTGAAGGCGGTGATGAATCCCCAGAACGTCCCCTTCGCGAAGATGAAAAGGGTCTCGAGGATGAACTGGAGGACGATCGTCCGCCGCCGGGCGCCAACGGCCATCTTGATCCCGATCTCCTGGGTCCGCTCCCGGACGACGGCGTACATGAGGTTCGTCACGCCCACGGCCCCGATGAAAAGGGTCAGGGCGCCGATGACCCCCAAAAATATCTCGATCCTCTTGAAGATTTTCTCCTGCTCCCGGGCGTTGTCGATCGTGTTCCAGATCCCCAGGGCATAGCGGTCGGCGGGGTCGAAGCGGTACTTGCGGCCGAGGACGGTCCGGATCCGCTCCTCGACAAGCTTCGACAGGCCGAGCTCGCGCGGCTGGACGTGGATACGGTCGAGGTACGGCTGGCTGTCGATCTGGGAAAAGGCGCTGAAGGGCAGATAAACCTGGTCGGCGTCGGGCCCCTGGTACATGGAATTCTGGATCTTCTTCTGGAGGACGCCGATGACGGTGAAGGGGACCCGGTTGACGATGATTTCCTTCCCGACCGCTTCCTCCCCGCCGAAAAAGTCGGCGGCGACTTTCCAGCCGATGAAGGCGACCTTGCGGCCCTCGGCCTCGTCGTCCGCGTTGATGAAGCGGCCGCCCGGCTGGGGAATCTGCGTCCGCAGACCGGCGAACTCGGGCGTCGTCCCGTGGACCGTCCGGTTGAGCTCCTTGCCCCGGGCGGAGACGGGCCAGCCGTTGTAGGATTCCGGGGCGATCACGGCGATCTCCGGGATCCGCTTCTTGAGGTCTTCGATGTCGTTGGGGTAGACGCGGATCAGCCGGCCCTTGGCCAGCCCCCCATGGACGATCGAGCTCTGGCCGCCGGAGATCATGATCAGGTTCTCGCCCAGGCCGCTGAAGGCGACCCGCGATTGGGCGGACATGCCCCGCCCGAAGGCGAGGAGGATGAGGACGCAGAGAGTCCCCCAGAACAGGGCGAAAGTGATCAGGGCCGTTTTTTTCCTGCGCTTCCGGAACTCCCGGAGGAAGAATCGCGGCAGGGTGAGGTTCATCTCACTTCCTCAGGGCCTCGATGGGATTCGTCGAGGCGGCGTTGCGCGCGGGGATGTACCCGGAGACGGCCCCGATGGCCAGGAGGATCAGGCCCGTCGAGGCGACGACGAGGGCGCTCAGGCGCGGTTCGCCGAAGAACTCGGCGAACTCCTCCGACGGGATCCCCTGGATGAGCTTGATCACGCCCGCGGCCAGGGCGAAACCGACGGCGCCCCCGATGATCATGATCATGAGCGTCTCGCTGAAAAACTGGACGAGAATCGTCCGCCGCCGCGCGCCGACGGCCAGCTTGATCCCGATCTCCCGCGTCCGCTCCTCGACGACGACCATCATGATCGAGGCCACCCCGACCCCGCCGACGAGGAGGGTCAGCGCCCCGATGGCCCCGAGAAAGACGTTGAACGCCGCGAAAAAGACGCTGAACTGCTTTTCGAACTCGAGCGTGTCCCAGACGAAGATGGCGTCGGGGTCCTTGGGGTCGAAGCCGGCGAGCTTCGAAAAATGGCCCTTGACGTCCTGGGTCACGGCGGCGCTCCGGCCCGAGTCCAGGGGCCGGAGGATGATGTTCGAGACGTATTTGGCCCCGTAGAGGGCGGCGAACGTCGTCCAGGGGATGAAGGCGCAGTTTTCGTCCCTCTGGCCGTTGTAGTTCGAGTTCTGCTCCTTCTTCGCCATGACGCCGACGACGGTGAAGGGGAGGCCCTCGATGAGGACCTGCTTGCCGATCGGGTCGTCCCGGCCGAAGAGATCGGTCGCCAGGACGTCGCCGATGAAGCAGACGCGGCGCCGCTCGGCCATATCCATCGGGTTGATGAACCGGCCCTTGGCGGGGATGGTGTTCCGGATCCGTTCGAAAGAGGGATTCACCCCCCGGACCGTGTTCATGAACTCCTGCTTCCCGTAGCGGATGCGCCGGCTCCAGACGAACTCCGGGCTCAGGGTCTCGATGCCCGGGACCTTCTCCATCAGGTCCTCCGCCTGCTCGGGAGTGATCCGGACGGGCTTGCCGCTCTTGAAGCCCTGATACGGAAGGGTCGTCCGCGACGGGAAGAGGAGGACGATTCCCGCGCCCATGCCGTGGAAGCTCTTTTTCTGCGACGCCCCGACGGACTCGCCCAGGGCGATGAGGAGGACGACGGAAAAGGTCCCCCAGACGACGCCGGAGAGGGTCAGGATCGTCCGCAAGGGCTGGCGGACCAGGTCGCGGGCGAGGTTCCGGAAAAAAATGGCGATCATTTGATCTCGCGGGGAGGCCGCTCGATGACGGCCGCGCCTTCCGCCAAGCCCTCCACGATCTCGATGTTCAGGCCGTCCGAAAGCCCGGTCTTGATTTCTTTCTTCTCGACTGTCTCACCGTTCATGACCTCGACGAATTTTTTGCCGTTTTCGAAGAGGACCAGACGCTCGGGGAGGATGAGAATGTTCTCCTTGGCCCGGACGACGATCGTCGCCGTGGCCGAGTATCCCGCCCGGAGCTGCGGGCCGGCCGAGTCGGAGATGAAAATCTCGATGTCGAAGAGCGTCGCGTTGCCTTCCTTCTTGGCCTTGGGAAAGATGCGCTCGACTTGGCCGGGAAAGAGGCTGTCGGGCAGGGCCCCGATCTGGATTTCGGCCGCCATGCCGGTCTGGATCTTGCCGACGTCGATCTCGTCGACCGTCCCCTTGAAGAGGAGTTTCCCCATGTCGGCCAGGGAGCAGAGCTCGGTCCCAGGCTGGTAGTTGGTCAGGGGGACGACCGGGTCGCCCTGGAAAACGCTCTGGGAGAGGACCATCCCGGACGTCGGAGCCTTGACCGTCGAGTCGATCTCGCGGTTGGACATCTTGATCCGGCCCTTCTCCATGAGCTCCAGCCGCTCCTGGGCGATCTTGTGCTTCAGGGCGGCGTCGTTATAGGACGTCTCGATGGCGTCCATCTCGGCCTTGGAGATGAGGTCCTTGGCGAAAAGCTGGATGTTTCTCTCCCGGTCGGTCTGGAGCTTGGAGAGGGCGATTTGGGCGACCTCGACGGCCCGCCTCGTCTCGACGTATTCGACCGGCGTCGGGTTGGGGGAGATCGTGAAAAGAGGATTCCCGGCCTTAACCTTGTCGCCGACCTTGAAGAGGACCTCCTGGACGATCCCCGGAATGATCGACTTGACCTTGATCTCCTTTTCCGGCTCGATCGTCCCCACGGCCAGGGCCTTTTCGCTGATCGCCCCCCGGACGACCTCGACCTGCTTGGGAGGCTCCTTGTCCTTCTTCCCGGAGATGAGGAGGAAGGCGAAAAGCCCGACGGCGGCCACGGCGACGATGCGCCAGATCCATTTTTTCATGATAGACCTCGACCCTCGATTCAACTCATCATACGCGAAAAACGGGGAAATAGTTCAAAAAATCGACAGCCGCTTCCGGGCGTCCTCGACTTCGGGCAATCCCGGGGTCGGCGTCCTTCCAGAGGTCGAGGAAT
>VGJF01000068.1 GCA_016867585.1 Candidatus Aminicenantota bacterium
GAGGAGACGACGTCGGGGACGTTATCCTTCGCCACAGCCCCGCTGACTCTGCGATAATCGAGAAAACGGCGCCATCCTGCGCTCTCCGGCTTGTCTGCGACGTTCCGGCTCCTCTCCGCCCCTTTTACTTCAATTTGACTTCCGAAGGCGCTCCGATTTATCATTCCCGACGACGGGATTAGGCAAAATCGGTTTCGTCGATCATCTTCGTTGGGGAACGCCGAAGAACGGAAGCATATCCGGCAGCTGAGAATTCGGATTTTATGAGGAAAGGACCATCGCCTCCTATGAATTTGGCGTTTATACGAAGGATGAACCGGACCGTCCGCGTGAGGTGATCAGAGAGGAAGTGAAAACGACGGCCGTATTTTATCTGCTCTTGAAGATCGACGAAAAGGAGGGCGGATCTGTTCTCACCGCCAAGGTCGTCGGCGGC
Organism: Candidatus Aminicenantota bacterium; assembly: GCA_016867585.1. GTDB lineage: Bacteria > Acidobacteriota > Aminicenantia > Aminicenantales > UBA4085 > JAAZPG01. Next base: position 437 of record VGJF01000068.1, read on the forward strand.
AAAATCGCGCCCTCCAGAGGGGAAGGAGTGCTCAAGAATTTCTTGGGGCAACTCGCCAAAAATCTGAAAAAATAACTCTGCCATCGAGTCAACTGTTGGTCAGGCCAGATGAAAGATTTTCTATTTTGCCGGACTGTCTCCGGCCGCTTTCGCCGATCCGGACGGCATTCGGCCCTCCCGATCGTCCTTGACAGCGCCCAAACTCCCTTTTAAACTCCTCAACGAATTCATGCAACCTCCGGGAATACTCTCCGCGTTGGATTGTATGAGAAGTGGAGAAAGGAGCGACGATGAAAAAATGGATTTTGGGCATCGCGATCATGTTGGGGGGAGCCGGATATTTGGGCTTCCTTCTGGCCGCCGGCGCCTCCCTGTCCGGCACCGTCACCGATTCCCAAGGATCGCCCCTCGAGGGGGCGACGGTCACGGCCATCCTCGACCTCGGCCGGCCGGGGCAAAAAGACTTCAAGGCGGTCGCGGACAAGAGCGGCGCCTACGAAATCAGGAACCTGGCGCCCGGCCTCTATATCGTCAAGGCGGAGTGGCGGGGCAAGGTCGTTTTCGTCCGCCGCGATATCCGCGTGGCGGAAGGCCGGGCGTTCCGGCTGGACATCCAGACGACCCTGGTCGACGACATTCCCTTGATCATGGAAGAGCGGGAGGCCATGGCCAGGCCGACCGTCCCGCCCCCCGGAGGGATTCAAGGCGGCGTGACGGGAGGAGTCATCGGCGGCGTCATGACGGCGTACCGGACGGATATGCCGGCGTTCAACACGGAGGAATACGGCCGAATCACCGACAACGCCTACCTGGACGCCCTGAACAACCCCCTGTCGACGTTTTCGATCGACGTCGACACGGCCTCTTACGCCAATATCCGCCGCTTTCTCAAGCAGAACCAGTGGCCGCCCAAGGACGCCGTCCGGGTGGAGGAGATGGTCAACTACTTCGACTACGGCTATCCCCAGCCTCGCGGCGAACACCCCTTCGCCGTCGTCACCGAGGTCTCCGCGGCGCCCTGGAATCCCGCTCATAAGCTGGTCCATATCGGACTCCAGGGCAAGCTCCTCGAATCCGTGCCGCCCAGCAACCTCGTCTTTCTCCTCGATGTCTCCGGCTCGATGAACAGCCCGGAGAAGCTCCCCTTGCTCAAGGCCGCTTTCAAGCTCCTCGTCGGGCAGCTTTCTCCCGAGGACCGGATTTCGATCGTCGTCTACGCCGGGGCGGCCGGTCTCGTCCTCCCGGCCACGCCGGGATCGAAGAAAGAGATCATCCTGGAGGCCATCGACAAGCTCCAAGCGGGCGGTTCGACGGCCGGAGGGGCGGGCATCCAATTGGCCTACAAGACGGCCCAGGAAAATTTCCTCAAGAACGGCAACAACAGGATCATCCTGGCCACCGACGGCGATTTCAACGTCGGCGTCTCCAGCACCGGCGACCTTGTCCGAATGATCGAGGAGAAGCGGGACCAGGGGATTTTCCTGACCATTCTCGGCTTCGGCATGGGCAACCTGAAGGACGGCCGGATGGAGCAGCTGGCCGACAAGGGCAACGGCAACTATCATTATGTCGACAGCCTGCTTGAGGCCAAGAAGGTCTTCATCAACGACCTGCGGGGGACGCTTTTCACCATCGCCAAGGACGTCAAGATCCAGGTCGAGTTCAACCCGGCCAAGGTCAAGGCTTACCGCCTGGTCGGCTACGAGACCCGCCTCCTGGCCAAGGAGGACTTCGCCAACGACGCCAAGGACGCCGGAGAGCTCGGCGCCGGTCACACCGTGACCGCCCTCTACGAAGTCATCCCTTACGGCTCGAAGGAAGCGGTCCCCGGCATCGACCCGCTCAAGTACCAGGAGGCCAGGATCAGCCCCGAGGCCTTCCGGTCCAAGGAGATGCTGACGGTCAAGCTCCGCTACAAGGACCCCGACGGGACGGCGAGCAAGCTGATCGAGCGGCCTCTCCTCGACGCGGCGGTCGCTTTGGAGAAGACCTCGGACGATTTTCGCTTCGCCGCGGCTGTGGCCGCCTTCGGCATGGTCCTCCGCGACTCTGAATTCAAGGGCAAGGCCGACCTCGGGCAAGTCATAGAGCTGGCCAAGGGCGCCCGCGGCAAGGACGCCTTCGGCTACAGGGCCGAGTTCATCAACCTCGTCGAGATCGCCTCCCTCATCCGCGACCTCCGGAGGTGAAATAGGCCAGCGGGAAGACGGGAGAGCCGCCATTCGTCTGCCTTAAGATTTTTTCGTCCGCGGTCAACAAAGAAGGGTCCGCGGTCTTCGCCAAGGCGACGAAAAGGCCGTCATGGAACGTGAGTCGATGACGGAGGGCCCGGTCGGCGGGGGAACCAGACGGCCATCTCGCCCGGGCCGCGGTTGGCCCAGGCGAAATAGGGAATGAGACGGACGGGACGGCCCCATCCCGCCGACCCTGAAAGGACGACGACGCCGTTGAGGAGAGCCGGGTCGAATTTGGCCGTGAAGCCCGCGTCGTCGGGGATGGCCAGGCCGAGGACGCCTCCGCCGTTGTCCGCCCCTTCGGCGCAATAGACGAGCGGACCGCGCTGGAAGGCCACCCGCCCCTCGGCGGCCCTGACGGCGGGGTGGGCGACGACCCGGCGGACGGGCATGGGGAGGTCGAGTTCGATACGGTCGCCCTTCTTCCAGGCGCGCCGGATTTTCGCATAACCATTTTCGAGGTCGATCGCCAGGGGAGCGCCGTTGACCCTGAGGGTGGGTTTCCCTTCGAACTTGTCCAGAAAACGATAGAGGTCGGTCGGGACGGGTTCGTTCCGCGCCCAGCCCGGGATCCTGACGAGAACCGTGAGCTCGGCCGGAGCTTCGGGCTCGATCGCGATCCGGACGGCGCCGTCCCAGGGATAGCGCGTCTCCTGGCGGAGGGAAATCGTCCGGCCGGCCGCGTCGACTGACGCCTCACCTCCGATGAAGAGATTGACGTAAATCGCATCGTCCTTGACGGCATAAACGTAGCCCGGGACCGAGGGCAGGAAGCGGCTGATATTCGGAGGGCAGCAGGCGACTTCGAACCAAGGGGCCCGGCCGACCTGGCCCTGGTAGAGCTCGGTTTTCCCGTCGGACTCCAGCGGATTCTGATAGAAAAAAGACATCCCGTCGAGCGAGACGCCCGAGAGGAGGCCGTTGGACATGACCCGCTCGAGGACGTCGATGTATTTGGCGTCTCCGTGAAGGAGGAACAGCCGCTGCTGCCAGAGAGCGTTCCCGACCGCGGCGCACGTTTCGGCATAGGCCGTCCGGTTGGGCAGCTCGTAGGCGTCGCCGAAAGCCTCGGACGTCGAGCGCGCGCCCACCCCTCCGGTGATATGCATTTTCTTGCCGAGGACGTTTTCCCAAAGCCTATCGATGGCTTTGGCGTAGGCGGGAAATCCGCCCAAGGCGGCGATGTCGGCCATCCCGGCGTACATGTACATCGCCCGGACGGCGTGGCCGACGGCCTCGTCCTGCTTCAGGACGGGCTTGTGGTTCTGCATGTACTCGTCCGAGTCGTAGACGGCGAAGGGGTCGTCGGGAGCGTGGCGCTCGCCTTGGAAGTAGCGGCCCCTCTCGTCGAGGAAAAACTTGGCGAGGTCGAGATAAGCCCGGTTTTGGGTCGCCCGGAAGAGCTTGGCGAGTCCGATCTCGATTTCCTGATGGCCGGGGAAGGCTCGGCGCCTCCCCGGGCCGAACGTCTTGACCAGGAGGTCGGCGTTCTTGACGGCGACGTCGAGAAACGCCCGCTTCCCCGTCGCCTGGAAATGGGCCGCGGCGGCCTCATACAGATTGCCGACGTTGTAGAGCTCGTGGCTGACGCGGAGATTCGACCACCGCTCGGGACCGGAGCCGGGGGCGGGATTCTTGGGGTCGATCGTCCGGGTGGTGAAGAGATACCCGTCGGCCTCCTGGGCCTTGGCGATGACGGCGATGAGGTCGTCCAGGGCCTTCTCCAAGGCCTCGTTCTTCTCTATCCGGAGAGTATACGAGGCGGCTTCCATGGCCTTGTAGACGTCCGAGTCGTTGAACCGCCGGCCTTGGAACGGACCCTTCACGAGGCCGGCCGCTTTGCGGAAATTGTCCACCCGCCCCGTCTCTTCGTTCTTCCGGAGGGCGTAGGGGATCGTGACCGCCTGGTTCGTCCGTAGCCGCGGGGCCCAGAAGACGTCGTCGAGGCGAACCTGAGTGAACGGGACGGGCCGAATCGGATAATCGCCAACCGGCGAAGGCTTTTCCGCCCCGGAGAGCGGGGAAAACGCCGCAAGAATGCCGGCCGCCAGGAGAATGGCGGCCTCGCCGGTGCCGAGGGCTGTCTTCCAGTCTTTCATCGCCTCTCCCGCCCGGCCCTCGGCTATCTCACCGCGATTTCGTAGAGCGAGACGCTGATGGGAGGGACGGTGAGGACGCTCCCGAAGGGGACGCCGTCTTTCTCCTCGATCGCCACGGCGAGCGGCCGGCCCGGGACATTGTGGGCCGTCTCGTCCGCTCCGGTGATCAGAAAAAGCTTGGCCGTCGCCTGGAGGCGCACGCCCCTGAGCGAAAGCGGGAGCTTCTGGGACGTCTTCGTCGGGTTGACGACGGCCACGGTCAGGGCTTTCCTCCCCTCCTTCCAGGCGGCGGCGACGTCGAGCGGCTCGGGCGCCCCCCCGACTTCGAGCGGGATCGTCCCGAAGCGGTTCCGGTAGAGCTTGAGGATCTGCCCCGTCGTGTCGAAGACGGCCTCCGTCTTCGAGGTCTTGATCGCCCCGATGACGTTGACCGTCTGGGCGTAGTTGGCCATGACGATGATGTCGCTGTTCCGGAAATACTCGTGCAGCCCGGCCGCGATCCCCAAGGCGTCCTTAAGGAAATACTGCGTCCCGAGCTCCCCGTAGACGTGCGGCCCGTACCAGTAATTCCACTCGTCGAGGGCGATCGGGATGGCCGCCGCCCTCGCCTCGGGGATCGCCTCCCGGTAACGGCGGTGGGCGTCGGCGATCCTCTTGACCTCGCGCGGGGCGAGGTTGACGTGGCTCAGAAGCCCCGGCTGGGACTGGACGTAGAAATGCTCGCTGATGTAATCCATGGCCTCGGCGCATTCCTTGAGCATCCTTTCCGTCCACGGACCGACCGCCCCGACGCCGATGAGCTTGATCGACGGGTCCTTGGCCCTCATGGCCGCGGCGAAGCGGTTATGCCTGAGGGTGTAATCGGCGAGGGGCATGTGGCCGAGCTGCCAGTTGCCGTACATTTCGTTGCCGATCGACCAGAATTTCACGTTCCACGGCGCCGGACGGCCGTTGGCCCCCCGCCATTTCCCCATCGGCGTCTCGGCCGCGCCGTTCGTATACTCGACCTCCTCGGCGGCCAGGGTCTCGTTGCCCTGGCCGTTGTTCACGGCGATGTAGGGTTCGGTCCCCAGAAGCTCGCAGAAGCGCATGAACTCGTGGATCCCGACGTCGTTGGGCTCGACGCCCTGCCAGGCCGGGTTCTTCCGCGGCGGCCGGCGGTCGGGATCGCCGATTCCATCCTTCCAATTGTAGCCGCTGACGAAATTCCCGCCCGGCCAGCGGTAAACCGGCGAATCGAGCTCTTTGAGGACCTTCAAGACCTCGGGACGGAAGCCTTCGACGTTGTCGGCCGACATGAGGGAGACCGCCCCGACCCGGAAGGCTTCTTTTCCGGAGCTCGTGATCTCCAGCCTGGCCATCTCGGACGAAGCGCCGGCGGTGAAGGCCAGCGGAACAGTCCGGTAATCGCTTGCGATATTCCGGATCTCGACGGTTTGGCGGTCGGCCGCGCCCGCCCCCCAGACAAGACTGGCTCGGATCGGGACGGCCCCCGGATCGCCGGCGACGACGATCCGGCCGACGTATTTCCTGCCGGCGATGACGGCCAGGTCGTCCTGGGCGATGCCGCCCGGCTCGCCGTCCCCCTTGAGGCGGATTTCGGGGGCGTGGACGCCGACATAGGGAATGACCGGATTCATCCGGACGTTTCGGGCCTCCCCGACGACCTTCCAGGGAGACTCCTTGGCCCCGACGGCGTAATAGAACTTCCGGTCCTCGAGCATCTCGGCCCAAATGCCCTGGTAGATGCAGCGGCCCAGGTGCTCGATGAACTGGCCGTAGATGTACTTCGAGATCGGCGCACCCTCGGCCCTGGCGTCGATCGTCGCCCGGGGATTGAGCGGCCGGGCGGAAAGAAGCTCCAAGGCGATGTCGTCCCACCAGGCCTCGCCCGTCGCCCGACCGTAGCCGCCGAAAAGGCAGTTGACCATGACGGCGTCGTTGGCCCCGGTGTCGAAGACGACCTCGACCCTTGTCCAATCCTGTGTGTCGGTCACGGCCGGCGTCGCGACGCCGAGGCCGTGGAGGTTGATCAGGGCCCCTCTCCCCGTGACCGGTTTCACGTCCTTTGTCTTGATCCAGCCGCCGAGCTTGTACTTCGCGTAGGGCTTGACGGGAACGACCGTCTGGAACGAGGCATCGGACCCGGCCGTCGAGGCGATACGGACGCTCCTCATCCCCGAATGGGCCGCCGTGTCGTCGACGGCAAAGGCGAGGCCCGCGGCCGCCGCCCGGCCGCCCCAGTTGGCTGTCCGCCAGCCGACGGGGAGGCCGTTCTCGACATCCTCGAAGGACGGATTGACGACGACATTCTTGCCTGCCGGCTGAGCTCCCGTCGACAACACATTCCATAAAGCCAGGATAAAAAGGGAAATTAGGGATGCAAGCCGACGCCGAATTTCCATGAATCCTCCCTTCCCTTGTTCTTAGGGTCGGCTCAGCCGAGGCAGGACCGCTTTCAAGCCCCCGTAGCGGAGGGGGGACCCGTCGGCCTCGCCGACGGGGGGAACCGACGGGACTGGTTCCCCGGGGCCGGGGGCCGAAGGCGGCCCTGCCTCGGCTGAGCCGGCCCTATCTCACTTTCCACTCCTGGATTCCGGCCGAGAAATTATCCTGAAGCCGGATTTCGAGGCGGAGCCCGGAGGTCGTCACCGGGGCGAACCGAACGGTGTTGTAGGCGTCCTTGGCGACGCCGAAAGGTCCGGGGCTGAGGACCGGCAGCCAATCGTCGCCGGCCTTGTAAAAGGCCGTCCACGAGGCGGGCACCCGGCACTCGCCCCGCCCCGTATCGTCGAACCAATAGACCGAGGTCTCGGAGATTTTGGCCGCCTTCTCGAAGGCGTATTCGACCCACTCGACCGTCCCCTTCTTCGGCCACCAATGGAGGTAGCCGTGGGAATGGTCGTTCGAATCGGCCGGTTCGAAAAGGTCGTTGACGGCCGGCAGTCCCTTGGCCCCTTCGGAGGCGCTGGCCCTCGCTTTCGAGGCCAGGGTCGGCTCCGGAAGCGGCCGGGCCTTGTCCCGCTCGCGGGCGATCCAGACCGACATCTCGCCCTTGCCGCGGTGAGCCCAGGCGAAATACGGGATGAGGGTGATCCGCTGCGTCTCGGCCGCGACCCGGCCGCCCTTAACCCGGTAGGCGACGGCCGGGCCTGTGACCACGATCATCGGGACCGGAGGTTCGGTCCGCCACTCGGCCGCGAGGGGGGCGCCGTCGTCCAGGACGAGGTGGCTCGTCGAGCCCTGATTGTCCGCGAACTCGGCGCAGTAAACGAGGGGACCGCGCTCCAAAGCCGCCCGGCCGACGTTGTCCTTGATGTTCGGGTGGGCAAGGACCCGGCGGACGGGCATGGGGAGGGTGATCTCGAGGGAATCCCCGTTCCTCCAGGTTCGGGTGATCGAAAGATAGCCTTTCTCGGGCTTCATCGGCACGATTTCGCCGTTGACCATGACGACCGGATTTTCGCCGGTCGGCTCTCCGTATCGATAAAGATCGCTCGGGACGGGGCGCCCCAGGGCCCAGCCGGGAATCCGGAGGCAAACGGTGAACTCGGCCGGTTTGGCCGGGGCGATGTGGATCCGGACATCCCCTTTCCAAGGGTACTCCGTCGTCTGGGTCAGGAAGACCTGGCCGGCCCCGGTCGGAATCTCGGCCGTGCCTTGGGCGTAGAGGTTGACATAAACCCGGTTCCCCTCGACGCCGTAGGCGAAGCTCCCCATGGCCGCGATGAAGCGAGCGACGTTCGGCGGGCAGCAGGCGCAGGTGAACCAGGGCGTCCGCTCGTGCTGGCCGTAGGAAGCCAGGGGATTGGGGTAAAAGAAGAGGTCGCCGCTGAGGCCGGCTCCCGAGAGGAAGGCGTTGTAGGCGGCCCGCTCGAAGAGGTCCATGTACTTGCCGTCGGCGTAATAGCGGAACATCCGGTGGTTCCAGAGAGCGTAAGCGATCGTGGCGCACGTCTCGGCGTAGCCGGTCGCGTTGGGAAGGTCGTAGGCCGGGCCGAAGCCCTCGATGCCGCCGGCGGCCCCGATCCCGCCGGTCAGATAGAGCTTCTTCGAGACGATGTCGTCCCAGACGGCGTTCATGGCCTCCATGTATTTCGGGTCGCCGGTCAAAGCGGCGATGTCGGTCGCGCCCGCGTAGAGATAGGCCGCCCGGACGGCATGGCCGACGGCTTCCTCCTGTTCGACGACGGGCTTGTGGTCCTGGGCATAGGTCCCGTAGAGGGTGCGGCCGGCGGCGCGGCCGCGTTCGTCGATGAAGAACTTGGCGAGGTCGAGGTATTTCTTTTTGCCGGTCGCCCGGTAAAGCCTGACCAGGCCGATTTCGATTTCCTCGTGGCCCGGGACGAGCTTGAGCTGGCCCTCCGCCGGCCCGAACGTCTCGGCGATGAAGTCGGCGTTCCGGAGGGCGATGTCGAGGAAGTTCTTCTTGCCGGTCGCCTGGTGATGGGCGACGGCGGCCTCGTACATGTGGCCGACATTGTAGAGCTCGTGGCTGTCCTTGAGGTTGACCCAGCGCTCCGCCCCCGCCATCCGCGGCGTGTCGGCCGGGTCGATCGTCCGGGCCGTGTAGAGGTAGCCGTCGGGCTCCTGGGCGGCCCCGATCTTGGCGATCCACTCGTCCAGCTTTCTCTCGAGGTCGGCGTTTTTCTCGAGCATGAGGACGTAAGAGGCCGCTTCGATGACCTTGTAGACGTCGGAATCGTCGAAGGGATAGCGCGTCTGGAATTTGCCGCCCTTCTCACTCCTGAGAGCCGCGGCGGCGAGCTCGAAGTTCGCCAGCCTTTTCGTCTCCTCGCTCATCTTGATTTCGTGGGCGATCGTCACGGCGATGTCGGTCCGCTGGCGCTGGGCCCAGAACCCGTCCGTGAACTTCACCGCCGTGAGCGGGACGTCCTTGACGGGATAATCCATCGTCGGTTTGGCCGCGCAGCCGGCGGCGGCGGCCGTCAACGCGGCGGCAAAAAGGCCGATCACAAAGCGGAGGGAATTCTTCACTTCAAGCCTCCTCGAGGGATGTCGAAATTCAATATATTACAAATGGGACGCCGGCGCCACCGGGCGAGCCTCGGCTTTTCCGGCCTCGACCCGGCCGGAGCCGGCGTCCTTCCGGAAGTCCTTGGAGAGACCTCGGCCCTATCTCTCCGAGACCTCATTTCCGGGATCGATCGACGAATCCCGATCCGGGAGATGATCAGAAGAGAGCGAGGCTGAAGCCGGCCGTGACCGTGACGAAGTGGAGCCAATTGCGGACATAGCCGTCGCCCGGCCCGTTTGGCTTGCCCGTCCCCACCGCTCCCCCTCCAAGATACCGGAGGTTGAGAAACGCCTCGACGCTTTTGTCGAGCCATATCCCGGCCCGGAAACTGGCGTCGAGGATGGCCCCCACGACCTCATTGTCGCTCCCGTTGATGTAGCTGATGGGGGCGTAAAACCCGTCGGCCTCGGCCCCCAGCCAGAAGCCGCCCTCGGAGGCATGGCGCCAGCGGAACTTGAGGATCGGGACCGGCCCGACATTGTGGTTGCCGCGAAAGAGCCGGCCGTCGAGAGAAGCGAACTCGATCGTCGCGTTCCGGATCTGGAAGGACAGCCCGAAGGCCAGCTCGTTGTCGGGGTCCGGGTTGAAATCGTAGAGATAGCTGGCCCGGTAGAAGGGGAAATTGTAGGTGAACTCCATCGGCGTCCCGGCGGGAAATACGAGGCCGTCGACCTTGAGGTCGTTGTCGAGGAGCGCCCGGGTGACGAGGGACAGCGGCTGGTAAAGAAAAACAACGGTGCTCCGGGACGACAGCCGCCAATCCAGGCTGAGACGGTTGATGAAAAAGAGGTTATCCTGCCCCCCGTTCTTGGCGTAGGAAAAATACGTCCCGTCGTTGCTGAATTGGATGTGGTGCGAAGCCACGGCCAGAAAGCCCATCTCGAGGTGGGCCTTGAGGGTGAAGGATTCTGAGGGATAGCCCGCGGCGAAAGCGGCCGGGGCAAGCGCCGCTAGGGTCAAAAAAAGGACAAACGGCCCGCTCTTCTGTATTCGATCCACTGTCGTCATCTCCTTTTTCGCTGAATATAAGCGTTTTATTATGAATGAAAAACGGCGGAACATCAATACGCCGGCGTCCTTCGACTTTCAGGGCGTTCCTTGCGAGATGCCTCATCGACTGCCCGGCCCGGACCCAGGGCCCGCCGCTGCCCGTCCATCCGGGCCCGGCGTTGAGGGTGATTTCGAGGCCCAGCCGCTCGGCTTCGTCGACGACGTGATGAAATAGACGCCGCCACTCGTCGCTCATGAACTCGACCGGCCCTCGCGGCACGCCGACATTGACCTCCATGACGATGACCCCGCCGATCCCGGCGCGCTTCATGGCCTCGAGGTCGGCCGTCAGCCCTTCGCGACTGAGGTTGCCGTCCATCCAAATCCAGTAGACCCACGGACGGGCGCCCTCGGGCGGGGAGACGAACTCCTCGGCGAGCCGATCCCCGGACGTCGTTCTTCTCTTACTTGTATTTCACCGAGCAGCCGTAGGGCTGGGTCGTCGCGACGGCGACGGGCTTGCCGGCCAGGAGGGCGTCGACGGCGGCCAGGGCGTAATTGATCCGTTCGGGCTTCCGGCCGCTCGTGTCGTCGTCGATCGCGCCGTTGTAGGCAATTTTCCCCTGGGCGTCGATGACGAAAATGTGAGGCGTCGTCTTGGCTCCGTAGGCGGTGCCCGTCGTGCCGTCGGCGTCCATGAGCTGGGCGGCATAAGCGGCCTGCCACTCCGTGAAGGTCTTTTTCAGGTCCTCGGGAGCGCGGTAATTGCTGTGCTCGGGATTTGTCGAATTGACGGCCAGCCAGACGATCCCCTTCTCCCGGGCCTCTCTCTGGGCCGCGGGCATCAGCCCGTCCTTGTAGTGGCGCTGAACGACGGGGCAGCCGGGGTTCGTCCACTCGAGGACGACGATTTTCCCCTTGAAATCGGCCAAAGTGTGGTCGTGTCCGGCGAGGCATTTCAAGGTGAAGGCCGGTGCCGTATCCCCGACGGCCGGAGGGGTTTGGTCCGGAGCCGAAAAGGCAGACGCGGCCGCGGCGGCGGTCAAGGCGAACGCCACGCGTGTCCAAGAACGCATTCCGGTCATGATCTTACCTCCGTGAAATAAGTTCAATTAACTTACGGTCGAGAGAAGGCGAGGCGACGGGGACGTCTATCTCATAGCCTTGGCCGGCGACGACGAGAACGCCCCGGACGGCTGAAGGCGGAGGCGCCCCAGAGCCTCGGGAGGGGACAAGGGGGCAGACGATCTTGCCTCCGCGGACGGCGACCTCGGCGTTCTGGACGACGAAACCTTCGACGGGATAGGCGAAGAACTCCGTCGCTTCGGCGGCGAACGATCCGGTGACGGCCGCCTCGACGCGCCAACCGAAGCCGGACCTCACGGCCGACCCGCGGCCGGCCGTCAACCCCGACTCGGAAAAAGGCCGGGGAAAGCGGGAAGAAAAGGCCTTGGCGAGCTCCCGCCCTTCGTTCAAAGCGGTGGCGGACGGCGGGAAAGCGGCCTTAGCTGGACTTTCGCCGGTGAGGCAGCTCTCTCGGCAGGCCATCCATTCGAGGACGGCACCGGCCTCCCAGGGCCCTTTCGGCCAGCCCGTCGGAGGCGGATTGATCTCCGATATCAGCAGGACCCTGCTCTCGTGTCCCAGGGAGATAAAACCGCTCTGGACGAACTTCTTCGGGACGGGATGGCGCAAGGGGCTCGCCGCGAACCCCGGAGGCAATGTCCAGCGGGCATCCGGGGCCAATCCGGCGTCGCCGGGATTGACCCAGTAGAGGTGCCAGCCGGCCTCGAGTTCGACGTCGAAGGCGACCTTCGCCGGACCCGGATTTCCCGCCTCGAGGACGACGAGCCGGACCCGCTTCAGGGGATTCTCTTGAAAGCCGTTCGCGGCCGCCGGCCGGGCGAACGACGGAGCTAAAGCCAGAAAAAGCGGTCCCATCGCCAAAATCCGACTTGTCCCTCGGTTCTTCATGGGAGCAAATGGTATTTTACGGGAAAAGCGGAGTCATAGTCAATATATACTATGGGAATTATCGGAATTAAGGCCGGCCCAAGGGAGCTTGTCCGTTTTTGCGGATGGTCTGCGCCAAGCTTGTCTTATATTCTCTCACTAGAGCTGCCTCGGACATCCAAGCTCCCAGTCGAGGTGTTCTTTGTCATAAATCAAACAGGCCCAGCTTTCCGGAGCGATCAGCTTCGCGATTTTCGACGAGGGATCGGCTGGAGTTTCTTGGCCGTCCCGCCAAGCCGGGCCAGCCGCTTTCCGCTGATACGGGCGATATCAGCCAGGATATCCTCGAATCGTCGAGAACACCTCTCATCAAGGGCCTTGTCGAATTCCTCAAGCCAGGATCGGATATACCGGCGGTCAAACCCCGAGTTCTTCAGAAGAATGGTTCTGACGTCTTCGATGTCGCGGGGCCTTCCCGCTACGATCTTAAGAATGACAATATCCTCAAGAGAGGCAAACCGTACAGGCGTTCCATCGAAGATCACTTCTCGGGCCCTCTCAATGGCCTGTCTCT
>VGJF01000069.1 GCA_016867585.1 Candidatus Aminicenantota bacterium
ACGTCGTCCTGTCCGTCGGAGTATTGCCTCCCCTCGGGGAGCTCGGCGACGGCCGGGACTGAGTCCCGGCTCGGGACCGCCACGATGGAATCCGCCCTCGAATCCGAGGCCCGGCTCTGCCCGGTCGCGTCGAGGAGGACCCATCCGCCCGCAGGGCTGAGGGCTGGAATCCAGGCTTCGTTCCAGACGTGGAAATTCCAGACTTCATAGACCTTGGTCGGCTTGCCGGAGCGGTCGAAATAGTTCAGGAGCGCCCCCCAAGGGGCGCGGGAGTCGTGGCCGCTGCCCTCATTGGTCAGGGTTCGGGTGGGGATCCCCACGCTCCGGAGCAGGGCGGTGACCATCTGGCCGTAGACGAAGCACTGGGCGAATTTGACCTTTCCGTGGTCGAGGTATTGGCGGGCGATGAACGGGGCCCCTTTCGAGGCCAGCAACCAGGGGGCGAGGCCGCCGGCATAATTTCCGGACCAGTTTCCGGACAACATCTCCCCGTAGACCTTGCGAACGAAGAAGTCGGCCACCGAGACCGCGTCGGCCCGGGCCGGCTTGGGCATGCCCATGACGAATTCTTTGGCCGCTTTGAACACGGACGGGTCGAAGGGCGTGACTGTGACCGGTCTGGGGACGATCCCGGTCGAGCCGGGATAGAAATAATAGTCCTGGGCCCCCAGGGTGTAGGAATGGGCGAGGCTCTCGGGGATGGGGTTGGGCTTCCGGACCGAGGCGTCGGGGAGGAGGGTTCTGGAGAAAGGATTGAACAGGACGAAGGGGTCGGGCGCGAGCGGCTCCTTGTCGAGTTCGGCTTCGTCCGACTTCCGGATGATGGACACGTCGACCTTGTGCTCCCCGACGGGGACGGCAGGGGGGACGAAGACGACAAGCCGGTAGACCTTCCGGGGGTCTTTCCAACCCCTCTTGAGGATGACCCAGTCGCTCTCGTTGGCCTCGCCGGCTTGGACCCTCTGGCCGTCGATGAAAAGACGGAGGGTGTGATGTTTGGCGCTGATGTTCTCGAGGTGGACGTCGACGGCGAAGTACTGCCCCCGGCGGCAGACTTTAAGGCCGTTCGACAAGTACTCGGCGACGAAATTCTTGGACGAGTTCTGGAATTCGAGCTGTGTGATATCGGGCTTCAGGAGCTCGATTTCGACGGACGCTTCGCCCTGGGCCCCCTGGCGGTCGGTGACCGTGACTTTGAACCTGAAGCGGATGGTCTTGTCGCGGGGCGGCGTCTTGACCGAGATTTCCTGGGTGAGGCGCCGCCAGTTCTGGGTCGGGCCCTTCCGGCGGCTTCCTCCCGTGTCGAGATTCACGACCTCCCAGGTGTAGCTCATCTGATCGGGGCGGTCTTTGTCGTCCCGGGCGTCGGCGTCGAGGATGACCTTCTCGCCTTCGAAATATTTGAGGTCGGCGTGGTTGGCGGTGAGGGAGACCGTCGGGGCTTCGTTGTCCCCGGACGGAGCGCCGGCGATGGGGCCGCCCGGGACTTTTTCATAGGTGGCCCGGAAACCCGAGCTGCCGTGGGCTTCGCCCTCCCAGCAGTAGATGTTGAAGGAGACATGGCCGGAAATGGTCAGGGCCTTGGCATCCTTGAAGGCCTCGGTGATTGCGACTGATTTTGAGGCTTTCAAGGACCCGGATTTCGGCATGTTCGGCGGGAGGTCGGGCGGGACCTTCCACCGGCAGGTGTTCTGGACGAGGTCGACCCGCTTGCTGTCGGTTTGGCCGAGGACGCTGACTTCGATCCACCCCTGTTTTGGCCTTCCCGTCTGGGATCCGTCGTCGCCGGCCCCGTATTGGTATGAGGCGTCGAGCGAAAGGCTGACCGTATCGCCGAGGCGGAGGGTCGAAGGCGGTGGGAAAGGGGACGCCGTCGGGGTCCATTTGACGAAGTCCGGGCCCCGGCCGACGGCCTCGTTCGGCCCCATCTTCTTCTGCTCGTTGGTGTATTTTATCTCCTTGAGCTTCCAAGTCGTTTGGCCCGGGGCGGGAGAGGGGAAAAGAACCGCCGCCGCCAAGAGGAGGGACGGGGGAAGAAGCCGATTCGTTGACCGGCCAAGCATGCGGCTATCCTATGGTTTCGGCCGGCCGAAGTCAAACCTCCGGCTTCAATCCATCTTGACTTGAACTCCTTGGGACCAATATGATTCCTCCCTCAACGATGCAGGCTCGATGTCCGGGTCCCCTACGGGCTCTACGCCGCCGAGGGCGTCTTCGCCTGCCAGAACATCAAGATCTACGTCCATTACGGACGCGAGCTTCCCCATGTCACCTCGACCGACCGGAAGGGCTTCTATGCCTTCGACAACCTCGAGCGCAAGCTCGACCCGGAGTTCGAGCCCGACCGGGACCGGGTCCGGGTCAGCGCCCAGCTGACGGCCCGGCGGGGAGGACGGGAATATTATGACGTCCTTTATGGCCAGGACCCGGTTTATTCCGGCATCCTGAGCGACCTCTTCCAGATGCCGCCGCTCCCCGAGCCCATCACCCGGGACTTCAGCTTCTACGAGTTCGGCCCCGGCTACTTCCCCTTCGGGGGCGTGCCGGCGGGAGCCCTGGGCAACCTGGCCGTGATATACTTCCACACCCACGAGGCTCTCGAGCTCGCCGACCTCCTCAATATCCCCTACGATTACAACCCGCCGCTTTACGTCATCGCCTTCAGCGGGCCGGGATACGGCGCCGGATGGGACGGGACGAGGACGAACCATCCGCGCTCCTGGCCGAAGGCGATGATCAAGATCAAGAATGAAACGAGCCTTTACGGCGACCCGGGCAGGCCGGACAACCGGGAGTGGCACGAGTTCGGCCACCATCTGACGGCCGAGGCCTTCGAGAACGCCTTCCCCTACCTGCCGGGCAAGAAGAACCACCACGGCTATTACGTCAACCGCCAGTCGACCGACGCCTGGACCGAGGGACTGGCCGAGTTCCTGTCGACGATGATCGCCAAGCACATCGCCGGCTACCCCTTTCCCCATTTCTATCACATGGCGTGGCCGGGATTTTTCGTCGATTTGGAGCTCGACTACCGGGCCTGGCGGCCCTATGGATTGGGCGAGGAGCTGGCCGTGGCGGGGCTTCTCCTCGATCTCGAGGACGGCCCGGCCGACTACGGGCCCCGGCCGGAGAACACGGCCCGGTTCCTCCTGCGGCACGGAGTCGTCGAGGCCGACGGACAAAAGGCCCTCGTCGGCCGGGTTCAAAACATGGGCCAGGAGGACGCCGTCTCGGTCGCCGTCTACGCGGCCTTTTACGACGGGGCGGGAAACGTCGTCCATCAAGTCGCGGCCTTCTCCGACCCCCGGGATTTGAGGGGGACCATGCCCTCGAGATTCGGCGACCGGCCGCTCAAGCGGGGGGAAATCGGGACCTTCGGCATGTCGCTCGCCGAGGCGCCGGCTTTCGACAGGTACGAAGTCGCGGTGAGGGAGGTCGTGGGGGGGCGGACCGGGGTCGACGACGACTTGATCGACCTGACCCTCGAGGAGGTCTGGGAGACGATTTTAAGGCACCGGAGCACGGAGCGCCGCTACGGCAACTACCGCACCTTCGACGTCAAGGACCTCTACGACGCCTTCAAGGCCAAGGTCGGGGGGCGCGACGCGGACAGGAACGGGATCGACGACCTCGACGAGATCTTCATCAAGCACGGCTTTTTCGCCGACCGGAACGGCGACCGCGTCTGGCAGCCCGGGGAGGAGGTCGGCATGTCCGACCATCCGTCCCGGTTGGGAAGCCCGGAGATGATCCCGCGGCGGAACACCCCGGAACAGCCCGGGGCGTTCATCGGGTTCGAGGGGCGGAGGGAAGGGCGGCCGGCGGAGATCGACCGGTTCATCGTCGAAACGCGGTTTCCGAAGGAGACGGGACGGGCTCGTCTCAACCGGTCGGCCGTCGTCAGGGTGCCCCGGGAAAAGAAGGGGCGGCTTTATGTGATCATGCCCCCCGAGGAATACGGAGCCAAGGCCGTCATCACCCCGCTCGACGCGGCCGGGCAGCCGGGCCAATCGCTGATCCTCGATTCGAAGGACTATTGGCGGGCGATGGACGCGCGGCCGAAGGACGACTTCATGCGCCATGAGTTCGTCCTGCCGAAGGAAAAGCCTCCGGCCAAGAGGGGGGAGGAAGAGGAGGAGTTGGCGGGCCGGGAGGCCGATCGGATAAGGCCGCCGGATTGGAGGCCGGGGGCGGCGGGAGGAGGAGGGGGGGGAGGAGGAGGGGGGAGCCCGGGCGCGAGAAAGGCCGACTTGACGGGCCTCGACATGAGATCGGAGGACGCCGGCCTCGAACGCCCTTCCGAGGAACCGGTTGCGCCGGGGCCGGTTGCGCCTAAGCCGGACCCGTCGGCACCCGACCCTTCGGGCGGGATAATCCGGCCGCCGGTTGGGCCCGGGCCCGGAGGAGAGGCAGGCGGAGGGGCGCGGGGAGCGACGGCGCAACCTCCCACTTTGGCGGGAGGAGGAGGCGCGGCGGGGACCGGAAGCGGGGGCGGAGGCGGCGGATTCGTCGTTCCGGGTGGGCGCGGGCCCTCGTCGCTTCTTTTTTTGGGAGCCGGCCTTTTCATCCTGGCCTCGGCGGTCCTGGTGCTGGCCATCATCCGCGTCTCGAGAGCGAAGGCGGCCCGGAGCCTGGACCGCGACGGCCGGCAATCGGCCAGGGTCGCGGCGAAGCTCGAAATCCGCGCGCCGGGAGGCGGGACGACAACCTTCGCCCTGAAGGCGGAAGCGACGGCCATAGGGCGCGACGCGGACAACGATTTGGTCCTGGGCGATCCGGGGGTCTCGCGCCGGCATGCCTTGCTTACGGTCGCCGGCGGCCGGTTCGTCGTCCGGGACGAGGGGAGCTCCTCGGGCACCTGGGTCAACGGGAAGCGCGTCCAGGAGGCCGCCCTTTACGCCGGCGACGAAATCCGCCTCGGCTCGACCGTCATCGTTTTGCGCGCCGATTGATGGTGTTTTTGTCGCTTCAATGACAATGTAAAAAACACTGAATTGACATATTTACGATTCAATCGTGTATTAGCCACATGATTCCCGGGCTACTTTTTTGAAGACGGGGGGTCGAATTCACGTTTTATCGAGGAATATAAACGAATATTTCACGTATTCTCGACATAAAACTTGATAATTTTCACAAAATTCATTATCTTGTTGATATGAAAAGAGATTTGTACGACGGCCTTCTTGCTTGGAAGCGACAGGAGGGGAGGAAACCCCTACTCCTGAGGGGAGCGCGGCAGGTCGGGAAGACTTATCTTCTCAAGGAATTCGGGCGGAGCGAATTCAAAAATACGGTCTATCTCAATTTCGAGCAGAACCGGGCGCTCGGGGAGTTTTTCTCGGGGAAGCTCGACCCTCGGCAGATCATCGAAAAACTCTCCCTTTATTTCGGCGTCGATATCCGGCCCGAGGCCGCGTTGGTCATCTTCGATGAAGTTCAGGAGTGCCCCGAGGCCCTCGGCAGTCTGAGATTTTTCCAGGAGGAAGCCCCTGAGTATGTCCTGGCCGCCGCCGGGTCGCTTCCGGATTTGCATCTCAACAAACCGACAGCCTTTCCCGTCGGGAAGGTCACGTTTCTCGAACTCCATCCGATGACTTTCGGCGAGTTTCTCGAGGCGGCGGGGAAGTCCGGGCTTCGCCGGCTGATCGCCCAAAAACCCGACTTCGAGCCTCTGGAATCCGTCTTCCACGACGAACTCATGGGCCTTCTGAAAAAATACTATTACGTGGGCGGGATGCCGGAAGCCGTATCAAAGTTCGCGGCCGGCGGAAATATGCGGGAGGTTCGGGCGGTTCAAACCGATATCCTCGATGCTCACAAGCACGATTTTCGAAAACATACGGGGAAGGCCGAAGCCGTTCGGCTGGCCAGGGTTTGGGAGTCCGTCCCGGCCCAGCTCGCCAGGGAAAATAAAAAATGGCGGTTTTCCGAGGTCTCCAAACACGCCCGGGCCCGCGATTATGCCGACGCCGTGGAATGGCTGGCTCTGGCCGGGCTCGTCCTGCGATGTCATCGCGCGAGAGCTCCGCGGGTGCCCCTCGCGGGCTATTGCGACGAGGACGCCTACAAGCTTTATTTTCTCGACGTGGGGCTTCTGGGAGCGAGGCTGGGATTGAGCGAAAGGACGATCGTTTCCGGAAACGATCTTTTCGTCGAATATCACGGCGCTTTCGCCGAAAATTTCGTCGCCCAGGAATTGACCGCGGCGCGGAGAGCGGAGCGGGACAGGACGGAGAGATTATTCTACTGGGCCGGCAACGGCCTCGCCGAGGTCGATTTTCTTGTCGAGGAGGAAGAGAGAATCTATCCTCTTGAGGTCAAGGCAGGAGCGAGCGCTAAAAAGAAGAGTCTCATCACCTTTGGGGATAAGTTCGCGCCGCCGGCATTGTCGCGGGCGACGGCGATGAATTTCAAGAGGGACGGGGCGATATTCAATTGCCCGCTCTACGCCGTCTCGGGCTTTCCGAGGCTGGTCAGACGTTGAAGAGGCCGGTGTCGATCCAGTCTTTCTTGAGGACGCTCCAGAAATCTTCGGCCAGGCCGGCTTCGATATATTTGTAAGGAAGCCAGCCGTAGCCGCCCCACGATATATCACCATTTTGCGAATTGGGAAATAGTGGACCTGTCCCCCTATTTTCAAAGCCGAGATCGTTTGGACAATAATCCCTTGAGCGCCTCGCGGGTCATCATTTCGAGATCGCCGATCCTCTCGACAAACGGCTTGGCGTCCGCAACGGCCTTCGGCCAATCGATCGATTCGAGCTTTTGCGAAACGAGCTCTGTCCAGTTGGCGGAGGTCGGTTCGGGACCCCTCCAGCCGGTTTGGACCAAAGCGGCCTTGAGAAAGCCCAGGTCGGGCTCGGGCCAGTCCGGGGCGGCGAGGTACCAGAAAAGGTCATAGATATCCCGGCCCTTGACGTATGGGCGGGTGAGGACGGCGTGCAGCTTGCCCGCCCAGAGCGTCGCCCGGCCGTAATGAAAAAGATTGAGAAGGACGTGGCGCCGAACGACCGTCGTTTCGGTCGCGCCCGCCGCGGAAGGGTGGACGTCCAATTCGACTTTGACGGATAGAATTTCCGTCCGATGGGGCGAAAGCCCGATCTCATGGAGCAGCCCGGGAAAACGCAGCCAAGCCGAATGAACGGTTCGGCTGTCGTCGATCTTGACCTCGAGGCGATAGGCTTCGGCCGAGAACCAGGCCTCGGCCTTCGGCCAAACGGAAGAGAACGGCGGAGGCGGGGTTTTCGCCGCGGCGAGGGCAAAGTCGAGGTCTTCGGAGAAACGCGGCAGGCCGTGGAGAAAACGGAGGGCCGTCCCTCCGTGGAAAATCCAAGCGCGGAAAAGGCCGCTCTCCTGGATGAATTGAAGAATCCGGGCTTGGAGGTATTCGCGGACGAGATTCCGCGCCCGCCAGCGATCGGAGGTTTCCGCGGTCAGCCGCCGGAGGTCGTCCTTCATGGGCAGAAATCCTTGCCGAAGAGAGATTCAAGCCTCCGGACGGCTCGCCGAAGTTTTGGGCTGTCCGCGCGGAGGGAAACGGCGCGAAGCCGGGAGCGGCTTAGAGCGGCGACGTTTTGGAGCCGGAGCTCTTCGAGAAAGGAGACCTCGGCCCGGCCCGATTCGAGAGGGGTCAGATAGACGAGGTCGAGGAGGGCTTTTTCGGGCGTCGCGATCCAGGCCGATTGTCCTTCGCCGAGGTCGATTCGCTCGTATCCGAAAAAGAGTTCCCGTTTGACGTGTCTGAAAAGATACGTGCCCAGCGGCGTGGCCAGCGTTTCCGGGCGTCCGGTCGTGACGCTGACGACGTTGGGTGTATGTTCGGGAATGAGGCCGTGGTATTCGAGGGCTGATTCGAGAGAGACGTAGGAGCCCTTTTTTAAGCCGTTGGCGACGAGAAAAGGATGGGCCGGCGTCTTTTGGAAAGGTCCGGCCAGGGCATAAAGCCCCCGGCGAAGCTGAAGGAGCCGGCCGGCTCGCGTCCAGCGAGACAATTGCCGGCCGAGGTCGGCAGGATCGATATCTCCGGAAAGGAGAAGGCTCGAGTTGAAGACGGGCTCGTTCCCGACGATCCTGAGCAACCAATCGAATTTCATGGTTAATATATGCCATCAATGGCCTATAAATGCAACAATTATCTCAAGATGGGGGACACTTTAATGTGTCCCGGGAGGGAGCCCCGGCTCAAACGTTGAAGAGGCCGGTGTCGATCCAGTCCTTCTTGAGGACGCTCCAGAAGTCCTCGGCCAGGCCGGCTTCGATGTATTTGTAGGGCAGCCAGCCGTAGCCGCCGTCTCCCCAGTCTCGGCCCCAGGAATTGCGGATGAGGAGGGCGCCGGTTGTCGCGGCCGCGCCGCCGCGAGAGGCCGGGCCGGAGGCTGACCGGCGGCCGGCCGTCGCCCTCCCGCCCTTTCGGCCGCCTCCAGGCCTGCCCGCTCCATCGCCCGTCGCCCCGTTTCCCTCCGGCTTTCCCGCCGAAGAATTACGAATTTCGATGTTGTCGTCATAGCCGACGGCGACGACGGCGTGGCCGCCGAGGATGCGGTCGCGCCCGGACGGAAAGGGGATCGCGCCCCGCTCGTCGGCCGCCTCGATCGAACTGTAGACCGTGAAGCCGAACATGGCGGGGTGGCCGGCGGCGAGATAGGTCTTGACGCGGAGGAGGCCGCCGCTCCGGGAGCCGTTGGGAGGGTCGTGGCGGTAGTACTGGATCGTCTTATAGTTCTGGGCGAAGGAATAGCAGAAGGCGGGAGGCTCGCGGTCGAATTTGTCGTCGCTGTCGGTGTAGGGCCAGTATTCCTCGGGCGGGACGCCGAAGAGGACCATCGCTCCCATCGTCGTCCGGAGGTAGGCGCCCGTGTCGCCCTTAAGCTTCATGAGGTTTCGGGTGACCTTGTAGAGGAAGAGGCGCGAGGCGTCGAGGTGGCGGCCGAAGGCCCGGCGCTCGTAATACTCGATGAGGCCCGCCCCGGCCTGGGCCGTGCAAGAGCCGAGGCCGCGCTGGTCTTCGACGGGGGAGCAGAAGCGGCGGAGCGAGACGGAGGAGGGAAGCGGCGCCGCGGCGGGCAGGGCAATCCCCGTCGGGACGAGAATCTCCCGGACCGACGGCGTTCTCTCGGTGAAGTCGCGGAAATCGGGAACGTCGGGAATCCATCCGAAACGGCGCGTGGTTTCCATTGGACCCTCCTATTTTATGGATACGAAAAGCCGGCCTGCCGGTTTGAAAAAAATTGGGAAATAGTGGACCTGTCCCCCTATTTCCGCTAAAATCCGCGGCATGAGCGACATGAACGTCATCTACATCGGGGCGGGGTATGTCGGCGCCTGCTCCGCGGCCGTCTCGGCCGACTCCGGCCACAACACCCTGGTCTACGACGTCGACAAGGAGAAGATCCGGCTTCTCGGGTCGGGCGACCGCGACTCCATCGAGGCCAGCCTATTCGAGGAGGGTTTGGGCGACCTCCTCGTCCGCAACAGCGCCCGCCTCGCCTTCACTTCGAGCTACCGGCGGGTCTCGGCCGCCCTCGACGCCTGCGACGCCGTCTTCATGTGCCTTCCGACGCCCGAGATCGGCGAGACGGGGGAAAGCGACCTCTCCTACTACGACAAGGCCGCCCGGAAGTTGGCCGCGAGCCTGGCCAAGCGCAACGGCGGGAAGCAGAAAAAATACGTCGTCATCGTCAACAAGAGCACCGTCCCCGTCGGAATGGCCGACGAGACCGAGAGGATCATGCGGCAGGCGGGGGTCAGGAACTTCGGCGTCGTCTCGAACCCCGAGTTTCTGGTCGAGGGACAAGCCGTCCAGGGCTCGCTCCGGCCGGACCGGGTCGTCGTCGGGGCGAAGAAAGAGCGCGACTTCACGGTCATGCAGCGGATCTACCAGCGGTTCCGCCACGCCCCCGGCGTGGCCTACATCGAAGTCAGCCCCAAGGAGGCGGCGGCCGGCAAGCTCCTGGCGAACTTCATGCTGTTCAACCGGCTGGCGGTCTGCTTCGACGTCGTCGGGCGGACGTGCGAGGCCTTTGGGGACATCGCCTTCGAGAACGTCCGGCGGATTTTGCACACCGACCCGAGAATCGGGGGGTGGGGTCTCTACGACAGCCTGTACGCCGGGGGAAGCTGCTTCAACAAGGACGCCCGGTCGCTCTCCCATCAATTGAAAGGCCGGGGCCTCGGCGCCGGGCTGGTCGAAGAAGTGTACCGGGCGAACAAGAGGCAGCTGGACCGGTTCCTGGACAGGGCGGAGAAGGAAGCCCGTTTCTCGTGGACAGGCAAGCGCGCGGCCCTGCTCGGCACGGCCTTCAAGCGGAACACGAACGACATCCGCAACTCGCCGAGCCTCGTCATCGCCGCGGCCGTCCTCGAGGGAGGGGCGGAGGAGCTTCGGGTTTACGACCCCCAGGCCATGGCCTCGTTCAAGCGGGTCTTCCCGCCGTCGAAGCGGGTGCGCTACTGCCGCAGCGAGGCCGCCGCGGTCGAGAGCGCCGACGCCGTCATCGTGGCCACGGACTGGCCGCAGTTCCGGGGGCTGGGCGACCTGCTGATGAGCCTCAAGCGGCGGCCCCTGCTGATGGACGGCCGGCGGATGCTCCAGCACCTGTACCCGCGGCTCCGCCAGGCCGGCTTCAGCATCCTCGCCGTCGGCTCCCCCTTCTTAAAACGGGGGACGTGAGACCCTGTCCCTCGATTCTTCTTGAGATGTGATTATTAATCACATATATTCATATCATATTTGTGATTAGGAATCACACATGAACAAAAGCCTGATCAAGCAGGTCATCGTCGAACAGCGGGAGGAAATCGATTCGATCTTCGGCCGGGAGAAGATCATCGAACGCGACTTGGACATCGTCCCCGCCCTTGCTCACCCGAACATCGTGTTCGTGACCGGCGCGAGAAGGGCGGGCAAATCCCTCCTCGCGATTCTTTCCGCCGCTAAGACCGCCTATGCCTATATCAACTTCGACGATGAACGCCTTCAGGCCGGCCGGGATGACCTCGATGCGATTCTCGAATGTTTCCACGAGCTTCATCCGGGCTTCGAGGTCATGATCCTCGACGAGATTCAAAACGTTCCGGGATGGGAACTCTTCGTCAGCCGGATGCGAAGGACGCGAAAGGTCATCGTCACCGGCTCGAACGCCCGCCTCCTCTCCCAAGACCTTTCGACGCATCTTGCCGGACGGCACATCGATTTCGTCCTTTTTCCATTTGCTTTCCAGGAGCATCTTCGCCTCAGGGGGGAGACGGTCCCCGAGCACGGCGTTTTCACGCCCGCCCGGAAAGCCGAGATGCGCCGCGAATTCGCCGAGTATCTCCAAATCGGAGGTTTTCCCGAGGTCCACAAGTTCGGCCGCTCGATTCTCAAGAGCATTTACGACGATGTCCTCTTCAAGGATATCATCGTCCGGTTCAAAGTCCGCAAGGCCGCCGCTTTCCGCGATTTGGCTCGGATCCTCGCTTCCCAATACGCCCGAGAGTTCACCTATGCCCGACTCAAGGAGGCCGCCCGCCTCCGGGACGTCCACACGGCCCGAAAGTTCGTCGATTATCTCCTCGCCTCCCATCTCTTTTTCACCGTCGAGCGCTATTCCGCCAAGATTCGCGGCCAGATCCTCTCCCCAAGGAAAATCTACGCCGTCGACACCGGGCTCATCCAGGTCATCGCTTTCAGGACGTCCGAGGACCGGGGTTGGCTCTACGAGAACTGCGTCGCGATCGAAATCCTCCGCCGCGAACATTACTTGGGGGGGCCAAAGGCTTTTTTCTGGAAGGGATCGGCCGGAGAGCAAGTCGATTTCTGCCTCAAGGACCAGACGCGTGTCCGGGAGCTTATCCAGGTCTGCGCCGAGCTTGGCCGCCCCGGCTGGGCCGGAGCTGCGGGGCTCGAATTCGACGCCCTGGTGAAAGCCGGTTCAGAACTTCGATGCGACGCCTTGACGATCCTGACGGATGATGAGGACGGACAAGAGAAGGTCGCGGGAAAAACCATCCGCGTCCGGCCCATCTGGAACTGGCTGCTGGATTCAAAAAGGGAGAAGGCTATCGGTCTCATGGGATAGACGGAAAATCGAGGGCGAAATTCTCAGACGAAATTCTCAGGCGATATTCTCATCGTTGACAATGTAGTCTTATTAGCCTATGTTGTAACTACATAAAGAAGAAATGAGCGGAGTGAGAAATGAAGGGCACGCGAAACGTCTCTATAATTGAGGCCGATCGTAAGGCCGAAGACGGAAAGAGAGGAAAGCCGGCGGTGGGCGTGCGCGAACTCAAGGCAAAGCTGAGCCATTATCTCCGGCGGGTTAAATCGGGGGAGCGCCTGGAGGTCGCCGAGCGCGGGAAAATCGTCGCCGTTCTCATGCCCGCCGGCGCCGCTCCGGAACTCGAACGCATCATGGAGCTCGTCCGCGAAGGGCGGGCCCGCTGGAACGGCGGAAAGCCGGCCGGCTCCGCCCGCCCCATAAAAACCAGGGGACGGACGGTCTCGGAGATCGTCATCGAGGAGCGGCGCTGAGAGAACGGAGAGAGAGGAGGGGGCTGAGGGGGATGGAGCCGTGATCCTCTATCTCGAGACCAGCCGGCTGGTGAAACTTTTTTTCGACGAAGAAGGCTCCGCCGAAACTCGCGATCTTGTCGGAAGGGCCGACGCCGTGGCCGCGTCGATCGTCGCCTATGCCGAGGCGCGCGCGGCGTTCGCCCGCAAGCGAAGCGAACAGGAGATTGGGTCCGACGATTTCCGGCGTCTCCGCGAGGATTTCGACCGGGCCTGGGGAGCGATGTTCGTCGTCGGGCTGACAGAGCCGGTCGTCCGGGCGGCCGGGGACCTCGCGGAAAAGCACGGGCTCCGCGGATTCGACGCGATCCACCTGGCGTCGGCGGCCGCCGTCGCCTCGGCGGCGGGAGGGGCCGGTGTTCTCTTCTGCACCGCGGACCGGAAGTTGAGGGCGGCGGCGAAGGCCCTCGCCGCCACGGCCTCCGCCGAAGGCCTCAAGGCCGTTTGACAATCCCTCGTCGTGTCCATATAATTGGTCATGATAATTGACCATATCGGAGGTCCCATGAACGGCACGACGGTCAGCATCGCCGAAGGGAAGAAGGGATTGAGCGGCCTTGTCCGCGCGGCCGAAGAGAAGAATCGCGAATTCATCCTCACCCGGC
>VGJF01000070.1 GCA_016867585.1 Candidatus Aminicenantota bacterium
GGGGAGACCCAGCTCGACCGCCCGGCGCTTGGCCTCGGAGAGGGCTTCGAGCGAGCTTTTCTTGACCTTGCCGTCGCGAGTTTCGATGAAGGTCAGGATCATGGCGGCCTCCTCAGATGACCTTGGCTTCGTTCCGGAGGGCGGCGACAAGGGCCGCGGCGGCCTCCTCCGGGGTTCCCGGGATGATTTTTCCGGCTTGTTTGGCGGCCGGCGCCTCGAGGCTCACGACCTCGACTTGAAGGGCCGCCTCCTCGGGAGCGAGGCCGAGCTCGGCCACGGGGATGATGGGGATCGTCTTCCTCTTGGCGGCCATGATCCCCTTGAGGGTCTCATAGCGGGGCTCGTTCAGCCCTTTCTGGGCCGAGACGACGGCCGGCAGGGAGAAGGCGATCTTTTCGACCGCCCCTTCGATTTCCCGCAGGGCCGTGCCCGAAGCCCCCTCGATCTCGAGCTTGGTCACAACCCCGGCCTGGGGAAATCCGAGGAGCTCGGCGGCCATGGCCGGGACGGCCGAGTTGTCCGCCCCGACCGACATCCGGCCGAAGAGGAGGAGGTCGGCCGAGGGGTCCTTCGTCCGGACGTACCGGGCGATGACCCGGGCCGTCCGGAGGGGATCGTAGGCTTCCTTGAGGTCGTCCTTGAGGAGGATGGCTTCGTCCGCGCCCATGGCCAGGGCCTTGCGGAGCGTCGTCAGGGCCTCCTCGGGGCCGACCGAGACGACCGTGACCCGGCCGCCCTTGGCTTCGCGGAGGCGGAGGGCCTCCTCGACGGCGTACTCGTCGTTGGGGCTGATGACGAAATTCAGCCCCTCCTCGGCCACGGCCTTGGCCTCACGGTTGATCCGGATCTTGGACTCCGTGTCCGGAACGCGCTTGACGAAAACGAGGATGTTCATGGCGCCTCCTAAAAGAAAAAGGTCAAAGGCCGTCGAAGCGGCGGAGGAGAAGCGAGCCGTTCGTTCCCCCGAAACCGAAGGAATTCGAGAGGGCGTAGACGATCTCGGCCGGGCGGGCGACGTTGGGCACGTAGTCGAGGTCGCAGTCGGGGTCCGGGACCTCATAGTTGATCGTCGGCGTCATCGTCTGGCGTTTCAGGCAAAGGGCCGTGATCGCCGTCTCGACGCCGCCGGCGGCCCCGAGGAGATGGCCGGTCATCGATTTCGTCGAGCTGATCCCGAGCCGGGGGGCGTGGCCGCCGAAGACCGTCTTCATGGCCGCCGTCTCGATCCGGTCGTTGAGGGGGGTCGAGGTCCCGTGGGCGTTGACGTATTGAACGGCCGACGGCGGAACGCCGGCGTCCTCCAGGGCCCGCCGCATGACCCGGACGGCTCCGTCGCCGTCCTCGGCCGGGGCGGCGACATGAAAGGCGTCCCCGCTCATCCCGTAGCCAACGACTTCGGCGTAGACCGGCGCCCCCCGCCGGAGGGCGCGGCCGAGCTCCTCGAGGACGACGATCCCCGCGCCTTCGCCCATGACGAACCCGTCGCGCCCGGCGTCGAACGGCCGGGAGGCTCTCTCCGGGGCGTCGTTGCGGACCGAAAGGGCCTTCATCGCGCAGAAGCCGGCGATCCCGAGAGGGGTGATGGCCGATTCCGCCCCGCCGGCGAGCATGAGGTCGGCTTCGCCCCGCTGGATGATCCGGAAGGCGTCGCCGACGGCGTGCGTCCCCGAGGTGCAGGCCGTGACCGTGGCCGCGTTGGGCCCCTTGGCCCGGTAGCGGATCGAAATCCGCCCCGAGGCCTCGTTGATGATCGCGGCCACGAGGAAGAAGGGCGAGACGCGGTCGGGGCCCTTTTCGAGGAGGAGCCGGTGCTGGTCCTCGATCGTCCCGATCCCGCCGATGCCCGAGCCGACGCAGACCCCGCACCGGTCGCCCTCGAGGGCCGCGGGAGGAAGGGCCGCGTCTTGGACGGCGATCTCGGAGGCGGCCAGGGCGTACTGGATGAAGGGGTCCATCCGCCGGGCTTCCCGCCGGTCGATAAACAGGAGGGGATCGAAACCCTTGATTTCGGCGGCGATCCGGGTCGCGTGGCCCGAGGGGTCGAACTTCGTGATCGGGCCGACGCCGCTTCGCCCGGACCGGAGGGCGTCCCAGTTCGCCTCGACGCCCACCCCCAAGGGGGTCACGAGGCCGACCCCCGTCACAACGACACGTCTTTGGATGATCGTCTTGGCGTCGGCCGCCCTATTTGACATGACCGACGATGTAGTCCATCGCCTTCCCGACCGTCGTCAGCTTCTCGGCTTCCTCGTCGGGGATGTCCATCCCGAACTCGTCCTCGAGGGCCATGACGAGCTCGACGGTATCGAGGGAATCCGCGCCGAGGTCCTCGATGAACGAGGCGTTTTCCGTGACCTGATCCTCGCTGATGCTGAGCTTGTCGGCGACGATCGCCTTCATCTTCTTCAGCAGTTCGTCTCTGTCCATAGTGACCTCCTTCACGATTCGGGGTTCGCCCCGGATATCCTACATATACATCCCGCCGTTGACGTGCAGGACCTGGCCGGTGATATAGGCCGCCTCCTCCGAGCACAGGAACCGGACGGCCCGGGCGACCTCGACGGCCTCCCCAAAGCGCCGGAGGGGGATGGCCTCGAGGAAGGCTTTCTTGACGGCCTCGGGGAGGCCCGCGGTCATCGGGGTGTCGATATAGCCCGGGGCCACGGCGTTGACCGTGATCCCCCGCGAAGCGACCTCGCGGGCGAGGGACTTCGTGAACCCGGCCACGGCCGCCTTCGAGGCGGCGTAATTGGACTGGCCGGCGTTGCCCGCGAAACCGACGACCGAGGCCAGGTTGACGATCCGCCCGGAGCGGGCCCCGAGCATGCTCCGGACGACGGCCTTGGAGAAGTTGAAAATCCCCTTGAGGTTGACGGCCATGACCGCGTCCCAGTCCTCCTCCTTCATCCGCATGAGGAGGTTGTCGCGGGTGATGCCGGCGTTGTTGACGAGATGGTCGATCCGGCCGTGGGCCTTGAGGACGCCCTCGACGACGGCCGCGGCCTCGTCGAAGCGGGCGACGTCGGCCGCCCGGACTTCGGCCCGGCCTCCGGCGGCGGCGATCGCCCCGGCCACGGCCGCGAGCTTTTCCGCCCGGATGTCGACGAGGACGACGCGGGCGCCCTCGGCGGCGAAGGTCCGGGCGATCGCCTCGCCGATGCCTTGGGAGGCCCCGGTCACGAGCGAAACGCGGTCGGCGAAAATCATCCGATCTTCACTCCTCCCATCTCCCCGGGAGCCCGGCCGAGCTCCTCCCGGATCCGGTCCTGGACCCGGCGGACGACGAAGTCCTTGGCCAGCCGGACGGCGTTCTTCACGGCCTTCATGTTCGAGCGGCCGTGGCCGATGATGCAGACGCCGTTGAGGCCCAGGAGTTGAGCCCCGCCATACTCGGCGTAGTCGATCCGCTGGTACAGCCGCCTGAGGTTGCGGCGCATGAACAGGAATCCGATCCTGGCGAAGATGTCGCCCATGATCTCGCGGCGGGCCAGGGAAAACAAATGTTCGACGACGCCCTCGCTGACCTTGAGGGCGACGTTCCCGGTGAAGCCGTCGCTGACGATGACGTCGGCCTTGCCGGCGTAGAGGTCCTTGCCTTCGATGTTGCCGACGAAATTGAGGGGCGCGGCCGAGAGCCGGTCGAAGGCCTGTTTGGTCAAGTCGTTTCCCTTGGTCTCCTCCTCGCCGATGCTCATCAGGCCGATCCGGGGCTCGCGGAGGCCCAGGATCTGCTCCATGAAAACCTTGCCCATCCGGGCAAATTGTTCGAGGTCTTCGGCCCGGCAGTTGGCGTTGGCCCCGACGTCGAGGAGGAGAGTCAAGCCGCCGAGGGTCGGGACGAGGAGGGCCAGGGCCGGCTTGCTGACGCCCTCGAGGGCTCCCAGGATCTTCCGGGAGAGATAGACGACGGCGGCCGTGTTTCCCATTGAAACCATGGCCTCGGCCCGGCCGGTCTTGATGAGCTCGGCTCCGACCCGGATCGATGAGCGGCGCTTCCGCCGGAGGGCAAAGACGCCGTCGGCCATGCCCACGGCCTCCGGGGCGTCGATGATCGTCACCCGGGGAGTCCGGACGCCCAGGCGATCGAACTCGCGCTTGACCAGGCTCTCAACACCGACGAGGAGTATGTCAACATCCCATTCTCGGGAGGCCTCAACGGCGCCGGCCACGGCGTTCCGGGGTCCGAAATCACCCCCCATGGCGTCGACGGCGATTTTCATCCCGAGAGTCCAAGAATCACCCTTCGGCCTCCTTGATGACTTGGCGGCCGCGGTAGAATCCGCATTCCGGGCAGGCCTTGTGGGGCAGTTTGGGGGTTCCGCAGTTCGGGCAGGCGGCGAAGGACGGAATCGACATTCCGTCGTGGCTCCGGCGGCGCCCCTTGCGGGCATGAGAGTGGCGGCGTTTTGGGTTTGGCATTTATCCGTCTTTCTTCAAGGCATTGAGCTTGTCCAGCCGGAGGTCGGTTTCCTTGACCTGGCAGCCGCAGTCGCCTTCCCGGCGGACCTTGCCGCAGACCGAGCAGATCCCCTCGCAGTCGGACGAACAGAGCGGCTTGGGAGGGAAGGTCAGGTTGAGCTGCTCGAGGACGACCTCCCGGACATTGAGCCGGCGCCCCCGGCAGAACAGCCGTTCCAGGTCGTCCTCGCCGAGCTCCTCTTTCATCTCCCGCGCCTCCTCGGGCAGGTAGACGAGGTCGAAGACGGAGTCGACGGGAAACTCGTAGGGGGTCAGGCACCGTCCGCAGACGAAGCTCATCGTCGTCGTGATCCGGCCCTTGATCCAGACATCCTCCCCGACTCGCTTGATCGTGATCTCGGCCTTGACCGGCCGGAGGAAGACGGCCTCCTCCTCGACGAGGTCCAAGCTCGGGAATTCGAAGTTCCGGCTCAGGGAGAGGCCGTCCCGGGGGAGCTTATCTATATCAATAATCATGGGTTGCATCCTTCGAAAGTCGCTTAATTATACCCATCCCCGGCGGAAAGTCAATTTGGCTTGATTTCCCGTCCGAAAGGGGCTATAACTCGGGCGCGGACATGGGCGGAACGACGGCCGAAATCAGCCACCGGGGGACGGCCTTCCTCGTCCAGACTCAGGACAACGGGCCGCGGGCCCAGTCCCTCGAGACCCTCGTCTACCGGAGCGGACGGCTCGTCTTCTCGCGCAAGGCCTCCTGGCAGTCCCTCCTCGGCGATCCCCGCTTCGCCGACCGGCTCAAGGAGATGATCGAGGCCCAGCACCGGGACGTCTGCGGAGAGATCCGGGCCGGACGCCTCGACGCCTTCCTCTTCCGGAGCTGAGGATGGCCGGCCGGACGGTCTATCTCATCGACGGCAACTCCCTCCTCTACCGATCCTTCTATGCCATCCAGAGGCTTTCGACGGCCGCCGGCTTTCCGACGAACGCGATTTACGGCTTCCTCATGACCCTCCGAAAGCTCCTCGACGAGGCCAAGCCCGAATATCTCGGCGTCGTCTTCGACGTCCCCGGGGCCAAGGTCCGCCGGGAGGTCTACAAGGACTACAAGGCCCAGCGCAAGCCCATGCCCGACGACCTCCAGAAGCAGGTTCCCAAGCTCAAAGAGGTCATCGCCGCCTACCGGATCCCGGTTCTCGAGAACCAAGCCCATGAGGCCGACGACGTCCTCGGGAGCCTCGCCCGCAAGGCCGAGGCGGCCGAGTTCCAAACGGTCATCGTCTCGACCGACAAGGACCTCCTCCAGCTCGTCGGGCCGGAAACGCGGGTCCTCAACCCGGCCAAGGAGATTCTCCTCGACGCGGCCAAGGTCAAGGAGTTTTTCGGGGCCGGCCCGGACCAGGTCGTCGACGTCCTGGCCCTCTGGGGCGACCCGTCGGACAACGTCCCCGGCGTTCCCGGAATCGGCGAAAAGACGGCCAAGAGCCTGATCGCCGAGTTCGGAAGTCTCGAGAACGTCCTCCGGAACCCGGACAAGATCAAGAACCCCCGCGTCCGCGAGGCCATCCGGGAGAACCGGGAGGCCCTGGAGATGAGCCGCCGCCTGGTGACGATAGAGAGGGACTTGGACGTCGAGTTCGATCCGGCCCGGTTCGCCGTCGGGGAGCCGGACCTTGAGGCTCTCGCCCGCCTCTTCCGGGAGCTCGAGTTCGGAAAGCTTCTCGCGGACGTCGCCCCGGAAAAGGCCCCGGTCGAGAGGCGCTACGCGGCGATCACCTCCGAGGCCGGCCTCAAGGCCCTCCTCGCCCGG
This sequence comes from Candidatus Aminicenantota bacterium, assembly GCA_016867585.1. Taxonomy (GTDB): domain Bacteria; phylum Acidobacteriota; class Aminicenantia; order Aminicenantales; family UBA4085; genus JAAZPG01. The sequence goes on from VGJF01000070.1 coordinate 6,227, forward strand.
ATCCGGAAAGCGAAGGCCGTCTCCCTGGACACGGAGACCGACAACATTTTCCCGACCCGGGCGCGGCTCGTCGGGATGTCCTTCGCCCTCGAGCCCGACGAGGCTTTCTACCTTCCCCTCCGGCACGACTACCTGGGCGCGCCGGACCAGATTTCCGTCGAGCGGGCCTTCCGCCTCCTCCGGCCCGTCCTCGAGGACCCCAAGGTCCTCAAGACCGGCCAGAACATCAAGTACGACGCCATCGTCCTCCGGCGCGAGGGCCTCCCCCTCGCCGGGATCGATCTCGACACCATGGTCCTGTCCTATCTTCTCGAACCGAACTGGGGCAAGCACAACCTCGACCGTCTCGGCCTGGCCTATCTCCAGGAAACGGCCATCCCCTACGCCGACGTCGCCGGGCGGGGAAAGGCCGAGGTCACGATGGACCGCGTCCCGGTGGAGAAGGCGGCGCCCTACGCCTGCCAGGACGCCGACTTCGCCCTGAGGCTCGCCCGGCTTCTCTGGCCCCGGGTCGAAGCCGGCCGTCTCGACCGGCTCTACCGCGAAATCGAACAGCCCCTCATCGAGATCCTGGCCGAGATGGAGCTCTCCGGCGTCAAGGTCGACGAGGAGGCCCTCCGCCGGCTCTCGGAAGAGCTCGCCCTCGACCTTTCCCGGCTCGAAAAGAAAATCACCGAGCTGGCCGGGGGATCCTTCAACCTCAACTCCCCCCAGCAGCTGGCCGGGATCCTCTTCGACAAGCTCCAGCTCCGGCCGTCGAAGAAGACCCGGGAGACGAAGCGGTACTCGACGGCCGTCGAAGTCCTCGAGGAGCTCCGGGGGCAGCACCCCATCATCGAGGCCGTCGTCGAATACCGCCAGCTCGCCAAGCTCAAATCGACCTACGCCGACGCCCTGGCCTCGCTCATCGACCCGGCGACCGGCCGGATCCACACGTCCTACAACCAGACCGTCGCGGCCACGGGGCGCCTATCGAGCTCGGACCCCAACCTCCAGAACATCCCGGCCCGGGGGGAGATGGGACGCCGCTTCCGCCGGGCCTTCGTCCCGGAGAAAGGCCACGGATTCCTCTGCGCCGACTATTCCCAGATCGAGCTCAGGGTCCTGGCTCATCTCTCCGAGGACCCGGCCCTCATCGACATCTTCCGCGGCGGCCGGGACATCCACGCCGAGACGGCGGCCCGGGTCTTCGGCGAAGCCGGGGCTCTCTTCCCCGAGGAGTCCCGCCGCCGGGCCAAGGTCATCAATTTCAGCATGATCTACGGGGCTTCGGCCTTCTCCCTGGCCAAGGAGCTCGGGACCTCGAACCGCGAGGCCCAGGACTTCATCGACCGCTACTACGCCCGCTTTCCCGGGGTCAAGGATTACCTCGACCGGATCGTCGAGGAGGCCAAGAGCCGGGGCTTCGCCGAGACGATGTTCGGCCGGAAGCGCCAGGTTCCCGAGCTTCGCCTGTCCGACAAGGCCGCCCAGCAGGCCGGCCGGCGGATCGCCCTGAACACCCCCATCCAAGGGTCGGCGGCGGACATCATGAAGAAGGCCATGATCGACGTCCGCCGGGAGATGGGGAGCCGCGGCCTCGCCTCGCGGATGATCCTCCAGGTCCACGACGAGCTCGTCTTCGAGGTCCCGGAGAAGGAGCGGGAGCCGATGGAGCGGCTCGTCCGGGAGGCCATGGAGCGCGTCTGCGCCTTCCGCGTCCCCCTCCGCGTCTCGATCGGCTGGGGCCCGAACTGGGCCGACGCGAAATAACCTTTTCGGAGTTGCGTCCGCCGAAGGCCTGTGCCACAATGGCCGGGAGGATAGGGCCATGCTCAGAACGTTCCGCCTCTGCGATGCCCGGATCGAGGAGTGCCCCGCCGAGGGCGCCTCGATCCATTTTTACATCAACCCGACCGAAGACGAAAAGCGCTACCTCGTCGACGTCCTGAAGATCGACGAGCACACCCTGGCCTCGGCCCTCGACCCGGACGAGCTCGCCCGCCTCGAATTCGAGCCCGAGCACGCCGCCCTGATCTTCAAGCGGCCGAAGAACTACTCGGCCAAGGACCTGTTCCTCTTCCGGGTCACCTCGACGGGGTATTTCCTCTTCAAGGACAAGCTCGTCTGCCTTCTTTCCGAGGACATCCCCCTCTTCGAGGGGAAGATCTTCGCCCGGACCTCGAGCCATCACGAAGCCCTCCTCAAGATGCTCTACCGGACGATCTTCCATTTCCTCGAGCACCTCAAGATCATCAACCGGATCTCGGACGAGCTCGAGCAGAAGATCAACCGGGCCATGGAGAACCGCTACCTCCTCAACCTCTTCACCCTGGAGAAAAGCCTGGTCTACTACCTCAACGCCATCCATTCCAACGCCATGGCCATCGAGAAGATCAAGCACAGTGCCGCCAAAATCGGCTTGGCCCCGGAAGCCGTCGAGTTCCTCGACGACCTCATCGTCGAGAACAACCAATGCCTCAAACAGGCCGAGATCTACGCCAACATCCTGACCGGCCTGATGGACGCCCGGGGGACGATCGTCGGCAACAACATCAACGTCCTCATGAAGACCCTGAACATCATCACGATCGGGATCATGGTCCCGACCTTCGTCGTCAGCGCTTTTTCGATGAACGTCAAGATCCCGCTGGCCCGGATCCCCTTCGCCTTCTGGATCATCATGGGCCTGGCGGCCGTCTCGGTCGTCGGCTTCCTGCTTTTTTGGAAGTTCCGGAAGTGGTGATTAGAGCGGCTTCGTGTAGACCCTGAATTTCTTGTAGAGAATCCCGCCCATCTTCTCCATCTCGCCCCGGACCTTGACGTTGGACTCCATCTCGTGGTGGGTGTCCATGACCTCGAAGCCGGCTTTCTGGGCCGACCGGATCTGGGCCACGCCCATGAGGACGTCCAGGCCGAGGCCCCGGCAGGATTCCTTGATCCCCCCAAGGAGAAGGTCGAGCTGCTTGGCCCGCTTGGCCGCCCGGAGGATGCGGAGGAAGCCGAAGGGCAGGAGCTTCCCCCCGGCTTTCTGGATCCCGGCGGTCATGTCGGGAATCGCGACGATGAAGCCCACGTACTCGTCCCCCTTCTTGACGGCCTTGACGAACCGGGGGTCGACGACGGGCAGGTAGCGGCGGGCCAGGTCGTCCATTTCGCCCTCGTCGAGGGGGGTATAGCCGTAGATGTTGCTGTCGACGTAGCATTCGTTCATGAGCGACAGGACGGGGCGGATATGGGGTTTGAGCTCCTTGCGCGAGGCGAACTCGAGAAGGGTGTATTGGCCCCGCCGCCGGATCCGCTCGAAAATTTTTAGGTAGAATTCCGGGAATTCCTTGGGGACGGGGATCTTGTAGACGAAGTAATCGATGTCCTTGGCGTAGCCCAGGGCTTCGACGCAACCCGGCATCCATTCGAAGTTGTAGTAGGTCGCGATCGTGGCCCGGTTTTCGAACCCCTCGATGAGGAAGCCCTCCGGGTCCTGGTCGGTGAATCCGTAGGGGCCGACGAGCCGGGTCATGCCCTTCTCCCGGGCCCAGGCCTCGACCCGCTCGAGGAGGGCCCGGACGGTCTCGGGCTCGGGTCCGGGTCCGGCTTCGAGATACCCGAAGCGGGCCAGTGGCACTCCCCGGTACTCGTTGAAGCGGCGGTTGATGATCCCCATGACCCGGCCGACGACGCGTCCGTCCCGCCGGGCCAGCCAGAGGCGGACATCGCAATAGGCGAAGGCCTTGTTCTTGGCCGGGTGGAAGTAATTCTTTTCGTCCCTGTAGATCGGCGGGACCCAGTTCGGGCGGCCGGCATGGAGCCGGGCCGGAAGGGCGATGAAGGCCCGGCGGTCCCGCCCGGAGATGACTTCGCGGATCTCGAGGCTCATGGGTTCTCCTGCTCCGCCTTTTATCCTATAACGGGCCGCAAAATGCAACCCGGATATCCATCGGGGATCGCAAGCCCCAAACGGGAACGGCCGAAACGTCATGAGGGTTTGCCGTCCCCGTAAGCGCTCTTCGAGGTTCCCGCTTCGGTCGCCGGATTTTCAGAGACCGTTACCGCCGACGGAGGAGCCGCGAGCGGGTAAAGCGCGGGGAGTGTAAGGCTCGAGGCGCCGAGAAGGAGCGCTGAGGGGAGGTCCATCAAACCCGATCCGGAGTGGAGGCCGTTCCCGATTGGGCGACGGACGATCAAAAAAGACACCGCCGTCCGACGGGCTGAACCCGCCGGGAAAATCCCGTGGATCGCCTGTGGATAAATCTTGACATTCCCGGCGGGCGGTCAATATACTTGCCCCTCCACCATGAACGCCGAACTCATCACCCTCCTCACGGTCTTCGTTCCCATCATCGGCTCGCTGACGATCCCGCTGGCGGGGCTCCTCGGCCGGTCCGTCCGGTCGGCCTGGGCCGTTCTCCTCGGCGCGGCCACCGCGGTCTTGCCCCTGACCCTCATCCCCAGGGCCCTCGCCGGCGGCGAGACCATCCTCCGGAAGGAGTTCCTTCTGGGCTTGGACTTCATTCTGGTCATCGACCCTCTCGCGATCTTCATGTCGATCGTTTCGTCGTTCGTCGGATTCCTGATCATCGTCTACTCCCTGGGCTACGTCCGCGACGAAGAGAACCAGAATGAATACTACCTGATGGTCGTCCTGTTCATCGGATCGATGATGGGGCTGGTGTACTCGGGAAGCATGATCTTCCTCTACCTCTTCTGGGAGATCATCGCCATCTGCTGCTGGCGCCTCATCGGCTTCTACCGGCTCAAGGAGCATATCCTCAAGGCCGACAAAGCCTTCCTCGTGACCTTCTTCGGGGCCGTGGTGATGCTCCTCGGGTTCATCCAGATCTACGGCCAGACGGGGTCGTTCGACCTGACGGCGACCCGGGGAACGGTCATCCCCGGCACGGCCGTCCTCCTCATCCTCTTCGGGATGCTCTCGAAGTCGGCCACCGTGCCCCTCCACACCTGGCTGCCCGACGCCGGCGTCGCCCCGACGACGGTCACGGCCCTCCTCCACGCCGCGGTGCTCGTCAAGATCGGCGTCTACGCCTATGCCCGCCTCTTCCTCTACGGCTTCAAGCTCCCCGGGGCCTGGCCGGAGGCGATCCCCTGGCTGGCCGTCGTCTCGAGCCTCATCGCCGCGGCCGCGGCCACGGTCGAGACCGATTTCAAGCGGATCCTGGCCTACTCAACGGTCAGCCAGATCGGCTACATCTTCCTCGGCTTCAGCGTCGCGACCGAGGCCGGGATCACGGGCTCGCTCCTCTTCATCCTCATGCACGGCCTGGCCAAGGCCGGCCTCTTCCTCTGCGCCGGGATCGTCATCCATGCCGCCCACAAGCGGGACATCCGGGAGATGGGGGGCCTGGCCAAGACCATGCCCGTCACGGCCGCCGCCTTCCTCCTCTGCGCCTTCTCGGTCATCGGGATCCCGCCCTTCGGCGGCTTCTTCTCCAAGTTCCTGGTCATCATGGGGACCGTCCGGGCGGGCTTCACGGCCGCGGCCGCCGTGGCCCTGTTCACGGCCGTCCTGACGATGTTCTACCTTCTGCGGACCTTCAGCCAGGTCTTCCTGGGCGACATTCGCGGAGAAGCCCATCATGAAGGAACGCGGTCGATGGTCGCCGTCGTCGCCGTCCTGGCCTTCCTCTCGCTCGCGGCCGGCATCCTGATTGCCTATCCTTCGACCTTCGCCGAGGCCGCCACGGCCTCGCTCATGGGGTGGCTCTAATGACGCCCATCACTCTTCTCTGGACCATCCTCATCCCGGCCCTGGCGGCCGTCGTCCTCTTCCTCGTCCCCAAGACCGTCAAATACGTCCGCGAAGCCCTGGCCCTGGCCGTCTCGGGCGTCGTCCTCTACCTCGGCTTCGCCCTCTTCGCCGTCAAGAACCTCGAATGGCGGGTCCGTTGGTTCGGGATGGGGGCCAAGTTCGAGCTCCGCCTCTTCCAATTCTCGGCCTTCATCCTCCTCGGCCTGGCCGGATTCCTCGTCCTCATCACCCTCTACTCGATCGTCAAGATGAAGGGCCACCCCCGCGTCCGGGAGTACTACGCCTACGTCTTCCTCTCGGCCGCCCTGGCCAACGGGGCCGTCCTCTCGGACAACTTCGTCCCCCTCGTCTTCTTCTGGGAAGGCCTCCTCATGACCCTTTACGGGCTGATCTCGCTCGGGGGCAGAGAGTCCCATCTGACGGCCGTCAAGGCCTTCATGCTCAGCGGGTTCTGCGATTTCGCCATGATCCTCGGCATCGGCCTGCTCTGGAGCCGGACGGGCACCCTGACCCTGTCCCAGATCTCGGTCAAGCCCGAAGGCCCGATGGCCCTGGCCTTCGTCCTTCTGATGATCGGGGCCATCGGCAAGGCCGGGGCGATGCCTTTCCACACCTGGATCCCCGACGCGGCCGTGGACGCCCCGGTCGCTTTCATGGCCTTCATGCCGGCCTCGTTCGAAAAGCTCCTCGGGATCTACCTCCTGGCCAGGATCACCCTGGACTTCTTCCCCCTGGAGAAGGGCAGCGGCCTGGCGATCACCCTGATGATCATCGGCGCGGCGACGATCGTCCTGGCCGTCTTCATGGCCCTTATCCAGAAGGACTTCAAGCGGCTCCTCTCCTACCACGCCGTC
>VGJF01000071.1 GCA_016867585.1 Candidatus Aminicenantota bacterium
GTCCTATCTTGTGGCCAAGCTCGACGGCCTCCATGCCGCCTTTTCCGACCGGGACCCTCTCTTCGACCCCCCCATCTCGACGTTCGAGCCGACGAAGAAGGAAGCCAACGTCCCCAACATCAACACCATCCCGGGGGAGGACGTCTTCTACATGGACAGCCGGATTCTCCCCCGCTACCCCGTCGAGGAAATCGAGGCGAAAATCCGGGAGTTCGCGGCCGAGATCGAGAAGGCCTTCGGCGTCCGGATCACGATCGAGGACATGCAGCGGGCCCCGGCCGCCCCCCCGACCCGTCCCGACGCCCCCGTCGTCAGGGCCTTGGAGCGGGCCGTCGCCGAGGTCTACGGGGTCAAAGGGAAGCCGATGGGGATCGGCGGAGGGACGGTCGCCGCTCTTTTCCGCCGGGCCGGATTCGAAGCGGCCTGCTGGTCGAAGCTCGACGAAACGGCCCATCAGCCGAACGAGTACTGTATCATCGACAACATGGTCAACAACGCCAAGGTCTTCGCCCATATCCTGCTCCAGGATTGAGGAGGCCCCCGTGGACGACCGCACCCTCGTCCTCCTGACGACCGTCCCGAACGAGACGAAAGGCCGGGAAATCGCCCTGAACCTCGTCGAGAAGCGTCTGGCCGCCTGCGTCACCGTGAGCCGGGCCGCCAGGTCCTTTTATCGTTGGGAGGGGCGGATCGAGGACGCCGAAGAGTGGATCCTCTTCATCAAGACCAAGGCCGGCCTCTACGGGAAGATCGAGGCCGAACTCAAGGCCGTCCATCCGTACGCCGTCCCGGAAATCATCGCCCTGCCCGTCGTCGCCGGACACCCGGCCTATCTCAAGTGGATTTCCGGGGAAACGCTCCCCTGACCCCCGCCCGGTCCCTCGGCCCGGGCGTCTTGCGAAGGGCGGCGGCGGCGGTCTTGATCGTGTTCAAGTGGGCGGCGACCGTGCTCTCGACCTCCCGCCCATAACCCCCGGCCAGGACGACGGCGACCGGCAGGCCGAGGCGCCTGGCCTCTCCGATGACGATCCGGTCCCGGGCCGCCATTCCTTTTTCCGAGAGGAGAAGCCCGCCGAGCTGATCGCCGGCCAGGGGGTCCGCCCCGGCCAGAAAGACGACGATCTCCGGACCGAACTCTCGATAGATCCGGGGGATATGGGCCCCAAGGGCGGCCAGATACGCCTCGTCGCCGTCGCCCGCCCACAGCCCCACGTCCAGAGTGCTCGACGGTTTGTCGGCCGGATAGACGTCCATTTGGTGGATGGAAAAGGTGAAGACGCCGTCTCGGCCGGCGAAGACCGCGGCCGTTCCATTCCCCTGGTGGACGTCGCAGTCGACGATCATGGCCCGTCCGACTCGCCCCTCCCGGCGGAGGACCTCGACGGCCACGGCGACGTCGTTGAGGACGCAGAAGCCTTCCCCGTGGTCGGGAAAGGCATGGTGGAATCCCCCCCCGAGATGGACGCAAATTCCGTCCCGGAGGGCTTGCCGGGCGGTCTGGACCGTGCCCCCGACCTGCAGAATGAAAAAGCGATGGAGCTCCGGCGAAAAGGGGATTTCCAAGGCCTGGACCTCGGCCGGAGACAGGGCCCCCGAGGAGAGCTTTTTCAAGTATTTCGCCGTATGGACGAGGAGGAGGTTCTCCTCCGCCGCCGGCTCGGGCTTGAGAAAATGCTCCTTGCCCGCCCCGAGGGCGAGGAGCTTTTCGTAAATGAGACGGTACTTGCGGACGGGAAAGACATGGCGGCCGAAGGGGACCATCCAGTAGTCGTCGCTGTAGACGAACCTGAGGGGGAGCCGGCGCCGGCGAAGGAAATCGAGCAGTCCCATGAACAGGCCTCAAGGATAGCACAAATTGTGATATAATGGCGCGTCCGTTTGAAACCCGGAGGTTGCGTGCCCGGTTTTCGCATCGACCGACACCCGATTCTGACCCCTCTTCCCGCCGAAGCCGTTCCCGTCACCTGGAAGGGGCGGCCGCTTCAGGCCAAGGCCGGGGAAACGATCGCCGCCGCCCTCTTCGCCCACGGCGAACGGACCTTCAGCTTTCATCCCAAGGACCATGCCCCGCAGGGCATTTTCTGCGCCAACGGCCAGTGCGCCCAATGCCTCGTCCTGGCCGACGGCCTGCCGGTCAAGGCCTGCATGGAGCTCGTCCGGCCGGGGATGAGGCTCGAGCCCGTCGACGGGCTTCCCGTCCTTCCCCGGGACGCCGGACCGGTCTCCGTCCGGCCCGTCGAGGAAATCGGCGTCGAGGTCCTTGTCATCGGCGGCGGTCCGGCGGGTTTGTCGGCCGCGATCGAGCTCGGACGGCGGGGGATCGGCGTCCTCGTCCTCGACGACAAGCACCGTCTCGGCGGCAAGCTCGTCCTCCAGACCCACCGCTTTTTCGGGTCGGCCGAGGCCGTCTACGCCGGCACCCGGGGGATCGACATCGCGACCAAACTCGAAAACGAACTTCGGACCTTCCCGTCGGTCGAGATCTGGCTCCAGAGCGCGGCCCTGGCCGTCTTCAGCGACGGCCGGGTCGGCGTCCTCAAGGACGGGCGGCTATATGTCAAGGTCCGCCCCGAAGTCGTCCTCGTCGCCGCCGGCGCCCGGGAGAAATCCCTCGTCTTCCCGGGCAACACCCTCCCCGGCGTCTACGGCGCGGGGGCCTTCCAGACGATCGTCAACCGCGACCTCGTCCGGTCGTCGGAGAGGCTTTTCATCGTCGGGGGGGGCAACGTCGGGCTCATCGCCGGCTACCACGCCCTCCAGGCCGGCATCCCCGTCGTCGGGCTGGTCGAAGCCCTGCCCGAATGCAGCGGATACAAAGTCCACGAGGACAAGCTCCGGCGTTTCGGGGTGCCGGTCTACACCTCCCACACGATCCTTTCGGCCAACGGGACGGACGCGGTCGAATCCGTGACCATCGCCCGCTTGGACGAACAGTGGAAACCCGTCGCCGGCACGGAACGGACCTTCGCCTGCGACACGGTCCTCATCGCCGTCGGCCTCGACCCGGTCGACGAATTTTACGACAAGGCCCGGGAGTTCGGCCTCCGGGTTTTCGCCGCCGGCGACGCCGAGGAGATCGCCGAAGCCTCGGCGGCGATCTTTTCGGGCAAGATCCGGGGCATGGAAATCGCCCGGGCCCTGGGGCGGGAGGCCGGGGAGATCTCGCCCTCCTGGTATGCGACCGCCGAGATCCTGAAATCCCGGCCGGGGAAAACCGTGCCCGAGAAAATTCCGGACGAAGAATCCGGCGTCTTCCCCGTCCTCCACTGCGTCCAGGAAATCCCCTGCGACCCGTGCACGACGGTCTGTTCGCGGGGCCTCATCCGTCTTCTCTCCGACGACATCCGCGACCTGCCCGTTTACGAGGCGCCGGATCCCGAAAAAGCCTGCACGGGCTGCGAGAAATGCGTCGCCGTCTGTCCCGGCCTGGCCGTGACCCTGGTCGATTACCGCAAGGACGCGGAGCATCCGACGGTCACGATCCCCTATGAGTTCCTCCGCCGGACGATCGAAACGGGCGACCGGGTGGCCGTCCTCGACACCGAAGGCGCCGAGCTCGGCGAGGTCGAGGTCACGGGCGTCCGGGCCGTCAAGGCGAACGACCGGACGATCCTCGTCAAGGTCCGCGCCCCCCGGGCGGTCGCCAAGAGAATCGCCGGGATCCGGGTCCAAGAGGACGAGGCCGTCAAGCCCCTCGACCGCTATGTCGAGCGGACGACGGACGACACGTTCGTCTGCCGCTGCGAGCGGGTCACGGCCGGCCAGATCCGGGCCCTCATCCGGGACGGCCTCCGCGACATCAGCGAGATCAAGGCCGTGACCCGGGCCGGGATGGGCTCCTGCGGGGCGAAAACCTGCACTCCCCTCGTCCGCCGCCTTTTCCGCGAGGAGGGCGTCCCCGAGAGCGAAATCGTGGACCAACCGAAACGCCCCCTCTTCATGGAAGTTCCCCTCGGCGTCTTCGCCGGGACGGACGAGAGCGGAGGAGACGGCCATGGGGCCTAGGCGCTCCTACGACGTCATCATCGTCGGCGCGGGGAGCATCGGGCTGCCGGCCGCCTTGGCCATGGCCGAAGCGGGCCTGCGGACCCTGGTCGTCGACCAGGCGGCCAGCGCCGGCCAGGGGTCGAACAAGGCGGCCATCGGCGGAATTCGGGCGACTCACTCCGACCCGGCGAAAATCCGGATCTGCCTCCGGAGCATCGAAATCTTTTCGACCTGGAAAGAGCGCCGGGGCGAAGACATCGAGTGGCACCGGGGGGGATACTGTTTTGTCGCCTATGCGGAAAACGAGGAAAGGGCCCTCCGGGAGCTCCTCGTCATCCAGAAAGCCTTCGGCCTCAAGATCGACTGGCTGGACAAGGCCGCCATGCTCGACCTCCTTCCCGACTTGAACCCGGAAGGGCTCCTGGGGGGAACATACGCTCCCGGCGACGGGAACGCCTCGCCGCTCCTCGCCGCCCATGCCTTCTTCCAAGCCGCCCGGAGGGCGGGAGCGGAGTTCCGCTTCCGGGAGCCGGTCCGGGATCTCATCCTCGCGAATGGAGCCGTCCGCGGCGTCCGGACGGACGCGGGCGAATACGGGGCCGAGGTTGTCGTCAACGCCGCCGGCGGCTGGGCGGCCGAAATCGGCCGGATGGCCGGCCTCGAGCTTCCGGTCAAGCCCGACTCCCACGAGGCGGCCGTGACCGAGCCCGTGGCCCGCTTCCTCGAACCCCTCGTCGTCGACATCCGCCCCCTCGGCCCGTCGGCCAATTATTATTTTTATCAACACAAAACGGGGCAGGTCGTTTTCTGCATCACCCCCAGCCCCAGCATCTGGGGCCTGGATACGCGGGAGACGAGCTCGTTCCTTCCCCTCGTCGCCCGGCGCCTCGTCAGCCTCATGCCCCGTCTTCGCCACATCCGCGTCCGGAGAACGTGGCGGGGCCTCTACCCCATGACGCCCGACGGGGCCCCGATCGTCGGCTGGGCCCGCGAAGTCAAGGGATTCCTCCAGGCCGCGGGGATGTGCGGCCAGGGCTTCATGATCGGCCCGGGTCTGGGCGAAATGCTCGCCCAGATGGTCACGGGCCGCCTTTCCGCCGAGGACCGCGAAAGCCTCGGCCTCCTCTCCCCTTACCGTTCGTTCGAGGGTCAGGAAAAGCTGAAATGAAGACAAGGAGTGATGCCATGAGAAAAACCGCGGGACTCCTCCTCGTCGGGTCCTTGTTCGCGACGGCCTGCGCCCTTCGGCCGCCCCGGGTCAGTCTCGAGCCGCTCGGGACGGTCGGCCTGGTGGAGTTTAGGACGACGGCCAAGGGGACGATCGGCGTTTTCGCGGCCCAAGTGTTTCTCGAGGTCGTCATCAAGTCCCAGCCGGGCGTCCGGATCAAGGAGCTCGGCCCGGAGGAGGCCTTGCTGGCGGAAGTCGGGGCCGACCGCCCGACCTCGGAAGCCGCGGCCGCCCTCGGCCGGAAATTCGGTCTCGACGCCGTCTTTTTCGGGACGCTCGAGATGTCGGACATCCGGCCCCGGATCGACATCGCCTCGATCATCACCAGCGCCACGGCCTCGGCCGACGTCGAGGCCGTTCTTTCGATAAAGCTCATCGACGCCCGGGAAGGGACGACGCTTTGGGCCGGTTCGGCCCGCGACCGCCGGTCCGTGGGGCAGGTCAGCATCTTCAAGGGCGGCGGCGTCTTCTTCGACGCCCGCGACCCGAAGGAGGCCTACGGCGACCTCGTCTACGCCCTGGCCCATCGGGTCACCCGTGATTTCCAATGGCGGCGCGGCCTGTGGTGAGGAGGCGGGCGATGATGTTCGCCTTCGCCCACAACAACATCAACGTCCTCGATCTCGAACGGAGCGCGGCCTTCTACCGGGAAGCCCTGGGGCTTCGGGAGGCCCGCCGGAAAACCGCCGACGACGGGAGCTTCATCCTCGTCTTCCTGAGCGACGGCATCACGCCCCACCAGCTCGAATTGACCTGGCTCCGCGACCGGAAAGAGCCCTACAACCTCGGCGACAACGAGTTCCATCTCGCCGTCATGGTCGATGACTTCGAAGGCGCCCGGGCCCGTCACAAGGAGAGGGGAGTCGTCTGCTACGAGAACGAAAAGATGGGGATCTACTTCATCGAGGATCCCGACGGCTACTGGGTCGAAATCGTGCCGGGGAAGAGATAGGGGTCGATATTTACGTCCGCGGCAGGGCTCGGCCTCACTCTGATCGAGGATGACAAAATTATAGGCCGCCTTTGCGGCCGGGGGCCTTCTTGGGGGCCGGGTTGAGGATGGCGGCCCGGGCCGCGGCCAGGCGGGCGATCGGCACCCGGAACGGCGAGCAGCTGACGTAGTTCAGCCCGATGAGGTGGCAGAACTCGACGCTCGACGGATCGCCGCCGTGCTCGCCGCAGATCCCCAGCTTGAGCATCGGCCGCGTCGTCCGCCCCTTCTCGACGGCCGTCCGCATGAGCCAGCCGACGCCGTCCCGGTCGATGACCTCGAACGGGTCTTTGGGGTAGATGTCCTTCTCGACGTAGGGCACGAGGAACCGGCCGGCGTCGTCGCGCGAGACGCCGAGCGTCGTCTGGGTCAGGTCGTTCGTCCCGAAGGAGAAGAACTCGGCCACGGAGGCGATTTCGCCGGCCGTGACGGCCCCCCGGGGGATCTCGATCATCGTCCCGACGAGGAACTTGAACTTGACGCCCTGCTCCTTCATGACCTCGCCCGCAACCCGCCGGACCAAGGCCTCCTGGTCGGTGAGTTCCTTGACGTGGCCGACAAGGGGGATCATGATTTCGGGCTCGACCGGGATCCCCTTCTTCTTCGTTTCGGCCGCGGCCTCGAAGACGGCCCGGGCCTGCATCTCGGTGATTTCGGGATAGATGATCCCCAGGCGGCAGCCGCGGAAGCCGAGCATGGGGTTGAATTCGTGAAGGGAGTCGACCCGGGCCTTGACCTTTTCCGCCGGGATCCCCGTCTCGGCCGCGAGCTCGCGCTGGCCCTGTTCGTCATGGGGGAGAAACTCGTGGAGCGGCGGGTCGATCGTCCGGATCGTCACCGGGCGGCCTTTCATGACCTCGAAGATCCCGGCGAAATCCCGGCGCTGGAGGGGGAGGAGCTTGGTCAGGGCGGCTTTTCGCGCCTCGGCCGTCTCGGCCAGGATCATCTCCCGCATCGGGCCGATTTTCCCTTCGCCGAAGAACATGTGCTCGGTCCGGCAGAGGCCGATGCCCTCGGCCCCGAAGGCGACGGCGTTGGCCGCCTGGTCGGGCTGGTCGGCGTTCGTCCGGATCTTCAGGACCCGGTGCTTGTCCGCCCAGGCCATGACCTTGGCGAACGTCCGATAGACGGGGGCCTCGGCCGGGACGAGCGTTCCGTCGATCAGGACCCGGAGGACCTCGGACGGCTTGGCCGGGATCCGGCCTTCGATGACCTCCCCCGTCGTCCCGTCGATCGAAATCCAGTCGCCTTCCCTCAGCCTCCGGCCCCGGACGGTCATCGTCCGCGCCCCGTAGTCGATCAGGAGCTCGCCGCATCCGGCGACGCAGACCTTGCCCATCTGCCGGGCGACGAGGGCCGCGTGGGAGGTCATGCCGCCGCGGGCGGTCAGGATCCCCTCGGCCGCGTTCATTCCCTTGATGTCCTCGGGCGAGGTCTCGATCCGGGTCAGGATGACCTTCTCCCCCCTCCCGGCCCAGGCCTCGGCGTCGACGCTGTTGAAGACGATCCGGCCCGCCGCCGCGCCGGGTCCGGCGTTCAACCCCTTGGCCAGGAGCCGTCCGGCCTTGACCGCCGCCTCCTTCTCGGCCTGGTCGAAGACGGGCCGGAGGAGCTGGTTGAGCTGGTCGGGCTCGATCCGGGAGAGGGCTTCTTTTTCGGTGATGAGCCCCTCGCCGACCATGTCGACGGCGATCTTGATGGCCGCGAAGGCCGTCCTCTTCCCGACTCGGCATTGGAGCATGTAGAGCTCGCCGTCCTGGATCGTGAACTCGATGTCCATCATGTCGGCGTAGTGCTTTTCCAGGATCCGGCGGATTTTCTCGAGGCGGGCGTAGGATTTCGGGTCGTCCTTCTTCAGGTCGGCGATCGGGAGGGGGGTCCGGATGCCGGCCACGACGTCCTCGCCCTGGGCGTTCATGAGGTATTCGCCGTAGAAGACGTTCTCGCCCGTGGCCGCGTCGCGGGTGAAGGCCACGCCCGTGCCCGAGGCCGGCCCCATGTTCCCGAAGACCATGAGCTGGACGTTGACCGCCGTCCCCCAAGTCTCGGGGATGCCGTAGAGCTTGCGGTAGGCGATCGCCCGGTCGTTCATCCAGGAGCCGAAGACCGCCCCGACGGCCCCCCAGAGCTGCCTCATCGGATCTTCGGGAAAGTCGTGGCCGGTCCGGGCCCGGATGGCGGCTTTGAACCGGCGGACGAGGTCTTCGAGGTCGGCGGCCGAGAGGTCCGCGTCCCGATGGACGCCGCGATCCTTTTTCTTCTCCTCGATGAGGGCCTCGAAGGGGTCGATGTCGTCCTGGCTCTCCGGCCTCAGGCCGAGGACGACGTCGCCGTACATTTGGACGAAGCGGCGGTAGGAGTCGAAGACGAAACGGGCGTTCCCCGTCCGGGCGATGAGGGCCGAGGCCGTCTTGTCGTTGAGCCCCAGGTTCAGGATCGTGTCCATCATCCCCGGCATCGAAGCCCGGGCCCCGGAACGGATGGAGACGAGGAGGGGGTTCCGGCCGTCGCCGAATCCCCGGCCGGCGGCTTTCTCGAGCTTCCGGAGGTTCTTGACGATCTCGGCCTTGACGGCCTCGGGAATCCGCTTCCGGTTCCGGTAATAGAGGTCGCAGACCTCGGTCGAAACGGTGAACCCCGGCGGCACGGGGAGTCCCAGTCCGGCCATTTCGGCCAGGTTGGCCCCCTTGCCGCCGAGCAGGCTCTTCATGGTCATGTCGCCTTCGGCCGTGCCGGCGCCGAAAAAGTACACGGTTTTTTTGGCCATGCGTTCTCTCCTCGGGAATAGTCGACGCGAAAACGTCAAACTATACACCAATCGGCCGGGCCGATTCAAATCCGATCGGGGCGCCCGCTAGCGTTCGACGGCGGTCCGGTACTTTTCCAGCCCGGCCTTGAGGACGGCCAGGCCGCGGCGGATGTCCTCCTCCTTGAGGACGTAGGCCATCCGGATCTCGTCCAGGCCTTTCCCCGGGGTGCTGTAGAACCCGGACTCGGGGGCGACCATGACCGTCTCGTTGTCCAGCCGGAACTCGGTCAGCATCCAGGTCACGAACCGCTCGCTGTCCTTGACCGGCAGGCGGACGCTCATGTAGAACGCCCCTTGGGGTTTGCGGACGACGACCCCGGGGATGGCCGACAGGCCCTCGTAAAGGACGTCGCGGCGGCGCTCATACTCCCGGCGGACGGGCTCGAAGTAGCCGAGCCCCATCTTGTAGGCGGCGATGGCCGCCCGCTGCTCGATCGACGGCGGACAGAGCCGGGCCTGGGCGAATCGCAGGAGCGCCTCGTAGACCTTCGGGTTCCGGCTGATCGCCGCCCCGATCCGGGCCCCGCAGCAGCTGAACCGCTTGGAGATCGAGTCGACGACGATCGTCCGGTCCGCGGCCTCGTCGAACTCGAGGATGCTCGTGTGGCGGAGGCCGTCGTAGACGAATTCCTTGTAGACCTCGTCGCCGATGAGGAACAGGCCGCGGTCGAGGGCGAGGCGGATGACGCGCCCGATCTCCTCCCGGGAGTAGACCGTCCCGGTCGGGTTGTTCGGCGAGCAGAGGACGACGGCCTTCGTCCGGGGGCCGATCTTGGCTTCGAATTCCTCGACCGGGGGGAGGCGATAGCCGTCCTCGACCTTGAGGGTCAGGGGGACGATTTTGAGGTCGGCCAGGGAGGCGTAGCCGTTGTAATTCGTGTAAAAGGGCTCGGGGATGACGATTTCGTCTCCGGGATCTCCGACCGCGGCGAAGGCGAAGAGGATGGCCTCCGACCCGCCGCAGGTGACGATGACGTTGTCGGGCGTGAGGGAAATGCCGTAACCGCCGAAATACCGCGCGATCTCTTCCCGGAGCTCGAGGAATCCCTGGGCCGGGCCGTAGCTCAGGATGGGGTCGTCGAAGCTCCGGACGGCCTCGAGAATGGGCTGGGGCGTCGGGATGTCGGGATCGCCGATGTTGAGGAAATAGACCTTGACCCCGGCCTTCGCGGCCGCGTCGGCGTAGGGCTTGAATTTGCGGATGGGAGAGGCCTGGACGGTCCGTCCCCGCAGCGAGATCTCCATCGACGACTCCTTGGAACCGGGCGGTATGACGACTCGGAATTATGGCCCATTCGGCCGGCCAAGTCAAAATGGAGAAAGACCGGCTCACAGCATCTCCGTCGGCCTTGTTGGTCTCTGAAAATCCGGCGTCCGAAGACGGGGACCTCGAAGAGCGGCTGCGGGGACGGCAAACCCTCATGACGTTCCGGCTGTTCCCGTTTGCGGCCTGTGATCGAAGGCCGAACCATCGGATTGACCCTCTCCCGGCGTTTTGATATTTTGTCCGAGGCATGCCGTACGCCGTGAAGATCCCGATCGTCCGAAAGCAAAGTTGGGGCGATTATCATCTTTTCCGCTTCCAGGCGCCGGAGATGGCCGCCGCGGCCCGTCCCGGCCAGTTCGTCATGATCCGGCCGGGAGAGTCCACCGCCCCTCTCCTTCGCCGGCCGATAAGCATCCACGGAAGAGACCGGGGGGCGCTGGAGATATTCTTCCAGGTCGCGGGCGAGGGAACGGCCCTGCTCGCCCGCCGAAAGGCCGGGGACACGTTCGACGTCCTCGGGCCGCTGGGCCGGGGTTTCGACCTCGACGCTCCCCTCGACGGGAAAACGGCCTGTCTTCTCGGCGGCGGCCGGGGGATCGCCCCGCTCTATTTCCTCGCTCTCGAGTTGGCCGACCGGGGCGCCCTGGTCAAGGTCCTCTACGGCGGCCGGACGGCCGACGACCTTCCCGTCCGCGACCGGTTCGAAGAGGCCGGCCTCGAGCTCGCCTGCTCGACCGACGACGGGTCGTTCGGTTTTCCCGGCCTCGTGACCGGCCTCCTCGAAACCGAAATTCCCGTCCGCCGGCCCGACTTCCTCTTCGTCTGCGGCCCCGACCCGATGATGAAGGCCGCGGCCGGACTGGCCTCCCGGTTCCGGATCCCGGCCCAGATCTCCCTGGAGTCCGTCATGGGCTGCGGCTTCGGGGCCTGCTGGGGCTGCGTCCGGAGGATCAAGCGGGCCGGGGCGGAGGCGTGGCGCAAAATCTGCGAGGACGGGCCCGTCTTTCCCGCCGAGGACATCGTCTGGGAGGGTTGGAAATGACGGTCGATCTTGCCGTCGACCTCGGTTTCCTGAAGCTCCGGAATCCCGTTCTCGCGGCCAGCGGGACATTCGGCTACGGGACCGAGTTCGCTCCTTTCCTCGACCTCTCGTCCCTGGGGGGGATCGTCGTCAAAGGGCTCTATTACGGCCCCCGCGAGGGCAACCCCCCTCCCCGCCTCGTGGAGACGGCCTCGGGACTGCTCAACGCCATCGGCCTGCAAGGCATCGGCGTGGAAGCCTTCGCCGCGGAAATCCTGCCCGAGCTCCGCCGCCGGGGGGCCGAGGTCTGGGTCAACGTCTGCGGAGAGGACGAGGACGAATACCTCCGGGTCATCTCCTTTCTCGACGGCCTGGACGGAATCGCGGCCTACGAGCTCAACATCTCCTGCCCCAACGTCCGTCGGAACGGCCTCTGCCCGGCCCTCCGCCCGGATTGGACCTACGACCTCGTCCGGGCGGCCAAGGAGCGGAGCCGGCGGCCCCTCGTGGCCAAGCTTTCGCCCAACGTGACCGACATCGTCGAAATCGCCCGGGCGGCCGAACGGGCCGGGGCCGACGGCCTTTCCCTGGTCAACACCTTCTTGGCCATGGCCGTCGATCCGGAGACGAGGCGGCCGAGGCTGGGGAACGTCTTCGGCGGCCTGAGCGGGCCGGCCATCAAGCCCATCGCCCTGCGGATGGTCTATCAAGCCGCGTCGGCGGTCCGCGTCCCCGTCATCGGGATGGGCGGGATCATGTCCGGACGCGACGCCGTCGAATTCCTCATCGCCGGAGCCCGGGCCGTCGAGGTCGGGACGGCGAACTTCGTCGACCCGGCCGCCGCCGCCCGCATCGTCCGGGAGATCGAGGCCTTCTGCCGCGAGAAGGGGATCGCCCGGGTCTCCGACCTCGTCGGGACGATCACGATTTGAGGAGGGGCCGGGCCGAAAGCCGTCTCTCTTGGAGAACGCCCATGAGAAAGCCGTCCGCGAACGCCGAAAGGATCATCACCGCCCTCGACGTCGAGAGCGCGGACAAGGCCCTGGCCCTCGTCCGCGAGCTCCGCTCCGCTCGGATCTTCAAGGTCGGCCTGGAGCTTTTCACCGCCGAGGGCCCTTCTCTCCTCCGCGACATCCGGGACCTCGGCAAGGCCGTCTTCCTCGACCTCAAGCTCCACGACATCCCCAACACCGTGGGCGAAGCCGTCCGGGCCAGCCTCCGCCACGGCGCGGCGATGATGACCATCCACGCCTCGGGAGGCCCGGAGATGATGACCCGGGCGGCCGAGGCCGCCCGGCGGGAGGCCGAGGCCCTCGGAGCCGAGAAGCCGGTTCTCCTGGGAGTCACCGTCCTGACGAGCCTCAAGGCCGAAGACTTGGCCGCCGTGGGGATGCCCCCCGATCCGGAGGCTCAAGTCCGGCGGCTGGCCGGCTTGGCCGGGAGGGCGGGCCTGGACGGCATCGTCTGTTCGGCCCGGGAAATCGAAATCGTCCGGCGGGAC
>VGJF01000072.1 GCA_016867585.1 Candidatus Aminicenantota bacterium
CGAGAGGATAAGAAGGGCCGGCCGGATCCGCTTGCCTCCCGGTTGGAAAAGGTAGTCGTTGATTTCGGCTACGAGGGGGTTGGGGGACCGTCCGAGCTCCTGGAGCGACCGCTCGACGCGTTCAAGGTCCTCCTCGATTCCCGCGTAGAGATCGTTCAGCGTCGAGGTCCTTGCTTGAGCCGCCATGAGCGGGCCTATCTTAGCATCGAAAGACCGCCTTTTCAATCCAAGGCCGTCAGGCGGGAAATCCGAAAAGGAGGCGGCAATTCGCCGTCGTGGCTGCGGCCAGGTCTTTGAGGGGGACTCTGAGGAGGCCGGCCAGGACCGCGGCCGTCTTTAGCAGGAAGGCCGGTTCGTTCCGGCCTCCGCGATGGGGGACGGGGGCGAGATAGGGAGCGTCGGTTTCGACGAGAAGCCGGTCGAGGGGGATCCGGGAGGCGACGGCCCGGAGCTCCCCGGCCTTGGGGAAGGTCAGGACTCCGGAAAACGAGACGTCGAAGCCGCGCTCCAGCATCGACCGGGCGAATTCCCAGCTTTCGGTGAAGCAGTGGAGAACCCCGCCCCGGTCGAAACCCTCGGCCTCGACGGCCGCCCGGATGTCCTCCCCGGCCAGGCGGCTGTGGACGATGACCGGAAGGCCGAGTTCTTGGGCCAGGGCGAGCTGAGACCGGAAAGCCGTCTGCTGGTCCGTCCGGGGGGCGAAGTCGTAATGGTAGTCGAGTCCGATTTCGCCGACCGCCCGGATTTTTCCGGCCGCGGCGAGACGCCGGATGTCCTCGGCCGCGTCCTCCGTCCGGAGGCCGGCCTGATGGGGATGAAGGCCGGCGGCGGCGGCAATGTCCGGACGGCCGGCCGCGAGCTCGAGAATCAGGCTCCGGCTCCGCCGGCTCGCGATGTCGATCGGGCAGAGAATCCCGCCCACGCCCGCCGCCCGGGCTCGGGCGATCACGGCCTCGCGGTCGGGGTCGAAGGCCTCCAGGTCGAGATGGCAGTGGGAGTCGACGAAAAAAAAGCCCCCCGCTTCCGGAGGGAAGCGGGGGGCGTCCATGCCGGAGGGGACGGCTACTCGGCCATTTTTGATTTCAAGACGCGGAGCGGCAGCGGGCCGAAGCTCGTCAGCTTGGACAGGAACTCTTTCTTGGAGAAGGCCTGGCCCTTGGCCTTTTGATATTCCTTCTCCATGTCGAGGATTTCCTGATAGCCGATGTAGGCCAGGGCCGCGTCGCCCGGGTTGAGGACGATGTGATTCCAGGTCCTCTCGGCTTCGGCGGCCGTTTGGAGGCCGTAGGACATCATATGACCGACGGCCCTTTCCTTGGTCATGTTGCCCTGGTGAACGCTGACGTCGACCTGGAAGGCGACGAGGGTCCGGAGCTTGAGCTTGAGCTCGTTCAGCCTTTGTTTGAGGTCGTAGAAGTTGTATCCGGCGTAAACGAACATGTCCTGGGCGTAATGGGGCCAACCCCTGAGGAGGGGGATGTTCGGGAAAAGGCGGCGGATGAGAGAGGCGTTCTTGAGGGCCGCGGTCGCCGGAACGTAGCTCCCCGGATAGACGCTTTGGATCGTCCAGTAGGGGAGGAGATAGTTCGTATATTCGTCCAGGAAGGATTCCAGGTCGTCTCCGGCGAGCGTCTCGAGGTAGGGATTGATCCGGACGCCGACCGGGGCGCCGGCCTCATAAGGCCCGGGGAGGACGAGCTCCTCGATCTGATATCCCCGGCCATAGGGCGGGACGAGCTCGATCGTCGGCAGGCCGGCCGGGACGTCGAGGAGCTTCGTTCTGTCGATGAAGGCCTTGACGTCCTCGGCGTTGGCCTTGATTTTGGCGAACCATTCGTCCTTGGAGGGGCGGTTCGACTTGAGCTTGTCGAGGACGTGAGGGACGACCTTGTTGATGAGCTGCTGCTCCTGCTTGAAGCTGTCGGGCGGGTTTTCCACGTCGAATTCGGGGTCCATGATTTTGTAGTAGGAGAAGCAGATCTTGAACATTTCCCGGCGGATGTTCGTCGTGTCGGCCGTCGCCCGGGCGCCGAGCTCGTTCATCATGATCGTGGCCCCCGTCGTCAGCTGGAAAATCCGTTGATGGGCTTGTCCGAAACGGAAATTGCCCGTCGACCGGGCCAGGAGGTCGCCCTTGAGGAACTGCCCGTAGTCCTCGACGGCGGCCACGGCCTTGGCGTGCTCGGCCGTGTATTTGGCCTTGGCTTCGGCCCCGGCGGGCTCGATGAGCTTGGGGATTTCGGTTTTGTAGAGGTCGAGGATATGGGGAAATCGCCGGACGGCTTCCTCGGTGTATTCCTGGGGAGGCGTCTTGAGGTTGTCCTTGGCCTGCTTGACGAAAGCCGGGATGGCCTTGGCCCGGGCCGCGGCCGCGGCCAGGCGGGCGTCGAGGGGGGCCGGGCCCTTGACCAGGAGCTCGCGGACGGCGTGGTATAGGACGTCGTTGTAGATCAGAGGATTGGTCTGCTGCGGAGCGATCTGTTCGAGCTTGAGAATCGTCAGGTCCAGGGCTTCGCGGACGAGGTCGAGGTCGATCTGGACCTCGGGGCTCAGCTTGTCCTTGGCGATCTTGTTGACGAGGTCGGCGTTGAATTTGTCCAGCTGGTCGAGATATTTCTCGGTCCTCGATTCGCTCCAGTCCTCGAGCTTGTCGTTGTACTTCGTGAAACCGGCCGCGGTCCCGGCCGTCGGGAAGAATTTCCAGTATTCATCGAGGTAGGTTTCGACCCATTTGATGAACTTCGCGTCTTCGGAGCTCTGCTGGGACACCAGGGCGCCCGACCCGACAAGCAGGACGGCCCCCATCAAGACGGCGAGAGCGATCCTTTTCCTCATCTCCTCCTCCTTCTCTGTAAAGGTTCTTTATGTCGGCGATAGGCGGTCATAAGTCCGAAATCCTAGCAAAGTCCGGCCCGAATTGCAATTTCAACCCGTCGGCTCGTCTTTGCCGTCTCAAGCCGCTTTCCTCATCCCCAAGCGCAGCAACTTTCGTGCCAGCGGTTCACGCCTACCACCGGACGAGGGCCGAAGCCCAGGTGAATCCGGAGCCGAAGGACGTCAGGGCGACGAGGTCGCCGCGCCTCAACCGGCCGTCGCGGACGATCTCGTCGAGGGCGATCGGAATCGAGGCGGCCGTCGTGTTGCCGAACCGGTCGATGTTCCGGACGACTTTTTCCGGGGGGATGCGGAGCTTGTGGGCGACCATCTGGGAGATCCGGTCGTTGGCCTGGTGGGGGATGAGGACGGCCACGTCGTCGATCGTCAGTCCGTTGGCCGCCAGGGCCGTTTGGACGGCCTCGGGCATGCGCTCCGAGGCGTTCTTGAAAACGTTCTTGCCGTCCATTTTCGGAAAGAATTTTCCCTGGTCGAACAGCTCCCGGTCGAAGACGGGATTGCGGCGGGGACTGGGATTTTCCATCCACAGGTCGCGGACGAAGCGGCCGTCGGAAAACAGATGGGTCGACAGGACGCCCCGGCCGTCGGCCGGATCGCCCGGTTCGATGACGACCGCTCCGGCCCCGTCGCCGAAGAGGACGGCCATGTCCCGTCCCTCGTCGGAGTGATCGAGGTTGTGGGACTGGAGCTCGGCGGCGACGAGGAGGATTTTCTTGTATGTTCCCGTCCGGATGAACTGGTCGGCGACGGCCAGGGCGTAGATGAAGCCGGAACACTGATTCCGGACGTCCAGGGCGCCGACCGTCCCGAGGCCGAGGCCGGCTTGGAGCATGACCCCGATCCCCGGGAAGTAATGGTCGGGAGAGAGGGTGGCGGCGATGACGAAGTCGATCTCCCGGGGATCGGCCCCGGCGTTTTCCATCGCCCGGCGGGCGGCCTCGAGGCCGAGGTCCGAGCTGCCGACGCCGGTTTCGGCGTACCGGCGCTCGACGATCCCGGAGCGCTGCCGGATCCATTCATCCGATGTGTTCATGATTTTTTCGAGGTCGAAGTTCGTAACGACCTTGGGCGGGACGTAATGGCCGGTGCCGGTGATGACGGCGCGTTTGCTCATGCGGATCTCTCCATCCGACGACAAGATGAGGGTATTATAATGAAGGACCGAAGAAAAGGAAAAGGATTTGACGCGAGGGGCGAAGGCGGGTAGACTGGCCTTGTCATGAGGTCCGTCCCCGGATCCGGAGCCCGAGCCGCGGCGGCCTCCGCCCTTGTCTTCGCCCTGTCCGCCGTCGGGGCGGCCGAGGACCTCGTCAAGGTCGAAAGCCGCGTCGCTCCCCTGCGGCTGGCCCGCGGCGAAGAAGGGAAAATCGTCCTCAAGCTGACCGTGAAGCCCGGGATCGTCGTCACGGCCGCCTCGGGCGTGACCGTCGAGCTCGAGCCGAACGGGGAACTCGTCTTTCCGAAGAGCTTTTTCACCGCCGCCGACCTGGCCGTTCCGAGGGTCGTCGTCGAGGGAAAAGAGTGCCTCGATTTCGGCAAGCCCGTTGAAATCCCGCTGACGGTCAGCCCCAACGCCCGGCGCGGCGTCCATGTCATCCGCGGCCGGGTCAAGTATTACGGCACGTCGCTGGCCGAAGGCTGGTGCTACAAGAGCGCGGTCAAATTTTCGGCGACGTTTTCGACCCGCGGGCCTTCCCCTCGGCCGGGGGCTTAAAGCCAGCCCGCCCGGCGATACCAGGCCATGGTCTCCCGGATGCCGTCCTCGACCGAGGTTTCCGCCTCGAAGCCCAGTTCGGCCGCGGCCTTGCCGACGTCGAGGACCCAGTTGGGGAAGAGGTATTGCCGGAACTTGTTGCGGTCGAGGACGGCCGGCCGCTTCCGAAGGGCACCCCACTTTTCGCTGAAGACGGTCAAGGCATAGATTCCGGACAGGGGGATGACGACCGGTCTGACCCTGACGCCGAGAGATCGGGCCGCGGCCCGCCCGAGTTCATCGAAGGTGCACGGACGGGGATGGCCGACGTTGAATATCTCGCCGCTCCAATGGCCGGCTCGGGCGACGGCCAGGAGGGCCCGGACGAGGTCCCGGACATAGCAGACGGTCATCGGCCTCTTCTTCCGGCCGAACACCGGCAGGATGCCCAGACGGATGATCTTGAAATAGTCCAGAAAATCCGTGTCGCGGGGCCCGTAGACGGCCCCGACGCGGACGATGGACAGCGGCAGGTCGCTCCGGCGGGCCAGGCAGGCGTTCTCCCCGCCGAGCTTGCTGAGGCCGTATACGGAGACGGGCGCCGGGGGATCGTCTTCCCGCCGCGGCCGGCCCTCCTTGGACGGGCCGGCGGCGGCCAGGCTGGACAAGAGGACGAAGCGGGGGCGAAGCTTCCTTCGGAGGAGGGCCTCGATGAGGTTTGCCGTGCCGTCCCGGTTTACCTTATAATAATCCTTCTCGCGGAGAGCTTTCGTCATCCCGGCGAGATGAAAGACGACGTCGAGGTCAAGCGGCGGGTCGGGGACGCTCTCGAGGTCGCCGGGAAGGATGTGGACGCCGTTTTCCCGGAGAAAGCGGGCTTTGCCGGGATCCCGGACGAGGGCGGTGACCGTCATCCCCTGATCGAGAAGGCTCTCGACGAGATGGCGGCCGATGAAGCCCGTTCCGCCCGTGACGAGCGCGTGTTTCATGAGGGAGAATATTCTACGATGAGTCCGAGAATGCGGTCAACGAGGAAAAGGCGGCGTCCCGGAGCCCGGCCGGGCCCGGCGGTCATCTGCGGCCTCGGCCTGTTCGCGGCCGCCCTGGCCGCGGCCGCCGCGGCCCAGGTCTTTCCCCTCGAGGATATCCGTCCGGGCCTCAAAGGCAAGGGACGGACGGTCTTCGCCGACACGACGATCGAGGAGTTCGACGTTGAGATTTTGGGCGTCCTGTCCAACGCCGGGGCCAAGCGGAACATCATCCTGGCCCGTCTGGGGGGCCGGAATTTGGAGTCGACGGGCGTCATCCAAGGGATGAGCGGAAGCCCGGTCTACCTGGACGGCAAGATCGTCGGGGCCGTGGCTTACAGCTTTCCCTTCAGCAAAGAGCCGATCGCCGGGATCACGCCGATCGGGGAGATGCTGGAAATTTCCGAAAAAATCCGGCCCGCCGGGCCGTCGGCGCCACAGATCCCTTTCACCGACCGCCTCTCGATGGAAGCCCTGTTCGAAGCCTCGGCCGACAGGCTGGCCTTTCCCGTCTCGGCTTCGGCCGAAAGCCGCTTGGCCTCCCCCCTCCCGATTCCCTTGAATTTCGGCGGGTTTTCGCCCAGGGTCATCGAGAGGGTCCGGCCGTTCTTCGCGGCCATGGGGTTCCGCCCCATGGCCTCGCCGTCGGGATCTCAATCCCTCCCAAAAACCCCCTTCCCAGACTTCACGGTTCGAGCCGGAGATCCCCTGGCCCTCCAGCTCGTGAGCGGCGACCTCGACGTCTCGGCCGTCGGCACGACGACTTACGTGGACGGAGCCAAGGTCTATGCCTTCGGGCACCCCCTCTACAACCTCGGCCCGGTCGATTACGGCATGTCTCGGGCCAGCGTCATCACCGTCGTCCCCAGCTTCGAGACATCGTTCAAGCTGGCTTCGACGGGAAGCCTGATCGGAGCCTTCGTCCAGGACCGGACACCGGGAGCCCTGGGGGAGATCGGCCGGATGCCGAGATTCGTCCCCCTCAACCTCAACCTGACTGGCGAGGACGGAAAGCGGAAGGAGTTCAGGCTCCGGATCGTCGCCGACGGGCTTTTGACCCCGCTCTTGGCGAACATGTCCCTGGCCCAGATCCTCGGGGCCGAGGACCGGTCTCTCGGGGATTTGACCCTGGAGCTTTCGGCCGAGGTCTTTCTCGACACGAAGCCGGTCCGGACGGTCCGCCTCGAGGACATGTTTTCGGGAACCCTTGACGTTTCGGTCAGCGAGCTGTCCGGCCTCGTGACGGCCGTCCTCTACTTCCTGGTCAACAACGAGTTCCAGCGGGTCGGCATTCATCGGCTCGATATCAACGTCCGGGCCGCGGAAGAGCCCCGGTCGGCGGTCCTGGAAAGGGTGTGGCTCGACAAGTACGACGTCTCGCCGAGCGAATCCGTCCTGATGAAGGTCTTCACCCGGTCTTACCGGGGGATGAGCGAAGTCCAGGAAATCCCGTTCCTGGCCCCGCCCTTGCCGGCCGGGGCCGAGTTCCAGCTCATCGTCGCCGACGCGTCCTCGCTCCAGCGGGTCGAGGCCGGACAGTACCGAAGCCAGGGAATCGTCCCCCGCAGCCTCGACCAGCTCGTCCGCCTCCTCAACAGCCTCCGCAAGAACAACCGGATCTATTTCAAAATCGTCGGGCCGAAGCCGGGCTTGTTTCTCCGGGGCGAGGAGATGCCCAATCTTCCGCCGGCGATGAAATCGCTCTTCGCCTCGCCCCGGGCGGCCTCCGCCCAGCCGATCGAGATCTCGGTCTCGACCTTGGCCGAATACCAGCTGCCCGTCCCGTACGCCTTTCGCGGCCTGGCCGTGATCCCCCTGCGGATCCGGAAGTAGGAGGATGCCATGAAACGCAAGCTCGCCGCGGGGTCCCTCACCGCCCTGGGTTTGGCCCTCGCGGCCGCCGCCGTGACCCCCCAGAAAGTCCTCTTCCGCGGTTTCGAAGATTTCCTCCGGGGAAAATTCGACGGGATATCGGTTTCGGCCGATGGGGCGTTGGCCCTCGGTCCGCGGGAGGAGCGGCTGGCCGGGCCGTCCGAGGATTTCTACCTTTCCTACGTCATGACCCCGGAGGGAACGTCCTATCTCGGGACGGGCCATGAGGGCAAGGTCTACCGGCTCGGCCAGGACGGGAAGGCGGAGCTCTATTTCCAGGCCCCGGAGATGGACGTGACCAGCCTGGCCGTCGACAAGAAGGGGAACGTCTACGCCGGAACGTCCCCCAACGGGAAAATTTACAAGATTTCCTCCCCCCTCAAGGGAGAGGAGTTCTTCAACCCCGCCGAGCGCTACATCTGGGAACTCCTCGTCCTCGAAAACGGGAATCTCCTGGCGGCCGTCGGCGAGAGCGGCGGCATCTACGAGATCTCCCCCCAAGGCGAGGGCCGTCTCGTCCATAAGGCCGCCGAGAATCACGTCCTCTGCCTCAAGCTCGACCGGGGAGGCCATATCATCGCCGGCAGCGGCGGACCCGGCTCGGTCTATCGGATCGAGAAAAGCGGGGGGAAAGCGGCCGTCATTTTCGAAACGCCGTTTGAAGAAGTCCGGAGCCTGGCCTTCGACCTCGACGGCCGCATCTATGCCGCCGCGGGGGGGACGCCGAGCCGGGGTCGGGACGGGCTGGCTCCGCCGGCGGCCGGGAGGCAGGCGGACGTCTCCGTCTCGGTTTCTTCGGTCGCCGCCGCGCCGGTCTCGGCCGGCTCGGGCCAAGCCGCGGGGCCGGGACCGGCCCCGAGAACGGCCGCCGCGGCCGCCGAACGCGAACCGGGGGCGGTTTACAGAATCATGCCCGACGGGCTGGCCGACCGGATTTGGGTCTCGGCCGGCGAAATGCCCTACAGCCTGTACTGGACGGAATCGGAAAAGCGGGTGTATGTCGGAACTGGACCCCGGGGGCGGCTTTACGCCCTGGACGGCGAAGGCCGGGCCTCCCTCGTTCTCGAGAAGAATTCCGAGCAGATTTTCGCCTGCCTCCCGGTCGGGACGCGGGTTTATCTTCTGGGCAACAACCCCGCGGAGCTTTCGCTCCTCCATCCCGAACGCCGTCTCGACGGCGAATACACGAGTCCGGTCTCGGACGCTCGGCTCATCTCGGCCTGGGGGAGGATCGCCTGGGAATCGCGTCTGCCGCCGGGGGCCTCTCTCCAATTCCAGACCCGGAGCGGCAACGTCGCCGAACCGGGGCCGAGCTGGAGCGATTGGTCGCCCCCCTACCAGGCCCCTGAAGGCGAGCCGATCCTCAGCCCCCGGGCCCGCTATCTCCAGTTCCGGGTCCTGTTCAAGTCGCCGTCCGGAAAAACCTCCCCCGAGCTCGACCGGGTCCACTTTCATTTCCTCCAGGCGAACGCGGCCCCGAAGGTCGGCCGGGTCGAGCTCCTCGGGTCGAACGAAGTCCTGCTAAAACCGCCGGACATGGACGAAGCCATCCTCGGCCTGGAGCGCCGCCGGCCCGACGCGGCGGCCAAGAGGGACGACCTGAGGTTCGTGGCCGCCAAGAAAGTCGAACGGAAGGGCTATCAGACGCTCCAATGGGAAGCCGAGGACGAGAACGGCGACGTCCTCCTCTACACGGTCTCGATGAAGAGCGATGCCGAGAAGAATTGGCGGATTCTCGACGATCGCTGGACCGAGACGACCTACGCCTTCAACACGGTCCATTTCCCGGACGGGATCTACACCCTCAAGGTCACGGCCTCCGACGCCCCGTCGAATCCTCCCGGACTCGAAAAGACGGGGGAGCGGAGCGCCGGGCCGCTGGTCATCGACAACACGGCCCCGGCGATCACCGAAGTCAAGGTCGCCCGGCAGGGAGGAGAGCTGCCGGTCGGCTTCCGGGCCGAAGACGCGTTCTCGGAGATCCGGGAGTGCCGGGTCCTCGTCCGGCCGGGCGATTGGCGGACGGTTTTTCCCGAGGACGGCATCTGCGATTCGAAGAGCGAGCGCTTCGCCGTTCGGATCCCCCTCCCCCCCGGAACCGACGACCTCCTGACGATCACCGTCCGGGACGCGATGGGCAACATCGCCGTCCACCGGGTCGGGTTCTGACCGTCGCCTATCTCGCCCGCTCGAGGTACTTGTCCTCGCGGGTGTCGATTTTCAGGATGTCCCCCTCCTGGACGAACGCGGGCACGGAGACGACCAGGCCGTTCTCCATCGTCGCCGGCTTGAATTGGGCCGCGGCCGTGGCCCCTTTCATCCAGGGCTCGGTGTGGGCGACCTTGAGTTCGACCGTCGTCGGCGGGGCGACGTTGACGGCCCGGCCTTCGAACATCTCGATGACGAAGATGACGTTCGGGATGGCGTACTTGGCCGCCTCCCCCATGACCTCGGCCGTCAGAAAGACCTGGTCGAAGGTCTGGTGGTTCATGAAGACGTAATCCTCGCCGCTGCGGTAGAGGAACTCCATCTCGATTTCGTCGAGATGGACCTGCTCGACGCGGTCGACCGAGCGGAACCGGTAGTCGCGGATGGAATTGTCCCGGAGGCTCCGGAGCTTCGTCTGGACCATGGCCTTCCACCGGCCCGGGGTGATGAGCTGCATTTCCTGGACCCGGCAGAGTTGGCCGTCGTCCATCCGGAGGATCATGCCCTTGCGGATCTGGGTGGCGTCGATCATCGCGAAACCTCGTCCTGGCTTTCCCTACGGGCGCCTTCATCGACCCGGACGATGAACGGCTGTCCGCCGGCGGCGGCGACGGCCGCGGCGACGCGTTCCGGGTCGAGGGGGGCGTAGGCGAACATGCATCCGCCCCCGCCGGAGCCGTTGATTTTCGCCCCGAGGGCCCCGGCCTCAAGGGCCGCTCGGATCATGGCCTCGATTTTCTCCGTCGAGATTTGGAGGAGGTCGCGGAGGACGCCGTGCTGGGCGTCGAGCATCGCTCCGAACATCTCGTGGTCGAAGGCCGGTCCGCGGAAGAGCTCCGCCCCCTTGGCCGTCAGGTCGCGCGTTCGGAGCGTCCCGAGGAGGAGGCGCCGGTTGTCCGGCGGGAGGCGGTCGATTGCGGCCAGGACCTCCGTCGTCAGGGGGCTCTTCAAGGTGAAGCCGGGAATCCGCGCCCGGACGCGCTCCGCGCCGTCGAGGACATGGCTCTTGATGAAGCCGAGCATGCCCGTCGTGTCCTTTTTCTGGAGCGAGTTCGCCAGGACGAACGTCCCCAGGGGATTGGGCATCCGGTCGAACCGCATCGGCTCGTCGAACCGGATCCAGACGACGCCGCCGAAGGCCGAGGCGTAGTGGTCCATCTTCCCCCCGGGCTCACCGAACTCGGCGACTTCGGTCTCGTAGCCGAGCTCGGCCAGGGAGCGGGGGTCGCCGGCCCGCGGATCTCCGGCGGCGTCGAGAAGGAATTTGTTCCAAGCGACGACCATGGCCGAGGAGCTCGCCGATCCGGCGTTGATGGGGATCGTCCCCCGGACCTCGACGTCCCAGCCGGAGAGCGGAAGCTCGGCCCGGCGGTGGATGTTGACCGCGCTCTTGAGGTAGTCGCGCTTCCGGGCGTAGGGGATATCCCCGTCGAACCCGAATTCCTCCCGTTCGCCGACGTCGGGCAGGTCGATGACGAAGCGGCGGTCGCTCCGCCGGCGGCCGGCGAAGGCGATCCGGAGGTCGACGGCCGCGGCCAGGATGGCCAAGCCGAAATAATCCTGGTGCTCGCCGAGGAGGCACATCCGGCCGGGGGAGGAGACCTTGAGCTCGACGTCGTCCATGACCCTCTTTTAGCCGAAGCGGGACGGCCTGTCAACTTGGCCCGATAATATCCCATGGCGCGGCCATTGGGTTGTGTTCGCTTCCGAAATCAATTATAAAAAGAGATCCATCTTATCCGAGGATTCGACGCGGGTGAAGAGATGAAAAAAGGACGGATTGCGGGCTTGGCGGCGGCGGCCGTTCTGGCGGCCGGCGCCTGCCGGGGAGGAGAGGGCATGGCCGACAGGATTCTCGTCAACGGCAAAATCTGGACGGGGGACCCGGACCGGCCCGCGGCCGAGGCTGTGGCCTTCTTGGGCGAGAGGATCGTCGCCGTCGGAACGTCGGCCGAGGTCCGGCGGGCGGCTTCGGCAACGGCGGAAACGATCGACCTCGGCGGCCGGCGGGTCCTGCCGGGATTCATCGACAGCCACGTCCATTTCGTCAACGGAGGCTTTTCCCTGCTGGCCGTCCAGCTCCGCGACGCGTCCTCGAAGGAGGAGTTCGTCGCCCGGATCGCGGCCAAGGCCCGCGAGCTTCCGAAAGGGGAGTGGATCCAGAACGGAGAGTGGGACCATGAGCTCTTCCGGCCGGTCGAGCTTCCCCGCCGCGAATGGATCGATCCCGTGACGCCCGACCATCCCGTCTGCGTCAACCGTCTGGACGGCCACATGATCCTGGCCAACAGCCTGGCCCTCGAGATCGCCGGGATCACGAAATCGACTCCCGCCCCGCCCGGAGGCGAGATCATCCGCGACCCGGCGACGGGGGAGCCGACCGGGATCCTCAAGGACGCGGCCATGGACCTTGTCTACGCCAAGATCCCTCCGCCGACGCCCGCCCAAATCCGAAAGGCCGTCGAAGCCGCTCTGGCCGAGGCCGCGGCCAAGGGCGTGACCTCCGTTCACGACGTCTCGGGCGAGGCCGGGCTCGACGTCTACCAGGAGCTTCTCCGGGAAGGCCGCCTCACGACCCGGATCTATTTTTATTTCCCCGTCACGGACATCGACCTTGTCCTGAAGATGAAGTTGCGCAGGGGATTCGGCGACGACCGCCTTCGCTTGGCCGGCCTCAAGGGATTCGCCGACGGCTCCCTGGGCTCTTCGACGGCTTATTTCGACGAGCCGTACGCCGACGACCCGAGGACTTCGGGAATCCTGGTCGGCCAGATGTATCCCGAAGGGATCATGGGGCGGAGGATCCTCGCGGCCGACGGGGCGGGACTCCAAGTCGCGATCCACGCCATCGGCGACCGAGCCAACGCCCTCGTTCTCGACATGTTCGAAAAGGCGGCGGCCGAGGAAGGGATGGCCGACCGGCGCTGGCGGATCGAGCACGCCCAGCACCTTCGGCCCGGCGACATCGCCCGCTATGCCGAGCTCGGGGTCATCGCCTCGGTCCAGCCCTACCATGCCGCCGACGACGGCCGCTGGGCCGAACGCAAGATCGGACCGGAACGGGCCAAGACGACTTACGCTTTCCGGTCCT
>VGJF01000073.1 GCA_016867585.1 Candidatus Aminicenantota bacterium
CGGGAAAGCTCGAGGACGTTTTCGGCCGCCTCCGGGACATCGAGGAGGAAACCCGCGGCCTTCTCAAGGCTTGGGACGATGAGGCCCTGACCCCCGTCGTCCGGTCGGCCGTGGCCGACATTCAGGTTAAATTTTCCGACCCGGCCGCCCGGGCCTACCTGGCCGAGGTCGAAGAAAGCCTCATCGGCAACATCGAGGTTTTCAAGAGCCAGAAAAAGGACGAGGAGAAGCAGGAGCCGCCGCGGGACGCCTTCCTGGAATACCGGACCAACCTCCTCGTCGACAACGCCGGCCTCCGCAAGGCCCCCGTCGTCATGGAGACGAACCCCAACTACGTCAACCTCTTCGGGTCGATCGAGTCGACGGTCGGCCGGTTCGGGTCGTGGATGACGGACTTCACGAAGATCAAGGCCGGGTCGTTCCTCAAGGCCAACGGCGGCTATCTCGTCCTCAACGCCCTCGACGCCCTCGTCGAACCCGGCGTCTGGCTGACCCTCAAGCGGACCCTTCGCAATCAAGTCTTCGAAATCCAGAACTACGCCTCGCTCTTCCTCTTCTCGACGAAGACCCTGAAGCCCCAGGCCATCAAGGTCAACGTCAAGGTCGTCCTCATCGGCGACGAGGAGATCTTCAACCTCCTCTACGACATGGACGACGAATTCAAGAAGATCTTCAAGATCAAGGCCGAGTTCGATTCCGAAATGCCCAAGAACGACGAGGCCGTCAAGGATTACGTCCGGTTCATCAAGAAAATCTCCGCCGAGGACGGGCTCCTCCCCTTCGACCGGACCGGCATCGCCGCCCTCGTCGACTACGGGACGAGGCTGGCCGGACGCCACCGAAAGCTCTCGACCCGGTTCCATCACATTTCCGACGTCATCCGGGAGGCCTCCTACTGGGCCCGCCGGGACGGGAAAAAGACGGTCGCCGCGCCCCATGTCGAGCAGAGCGTCCGGGAGCGCTTCGAGCGGGTCAGCCTCATCGAGGACAAGATTCAGGAGCTCATCGAAGAGGGAACGATCATGATCGACACCTCCGGAGGCGTCGTCGGCCAGGTCAACGGCCTGGCCGTCTACAGCATGGGCCAGTTCGCCTTCGGCAAGCCCAACCGGATCACGGCCCGAACCTCGGTCGGCCGGGCCGGAGTCATCAACATCGAGCGCGAGGCCGACATGAGCGGCCAGACCCACAACAAGGGCG
This sequence comes from Candidatus Aminicenantota bacterium, assembly GCA_016867585.1. Classification (GTDB taxonomy): domain Bacteria; phylum Acidobacteriota; class Aminicenantia; order Aminicenantales; family UBA4085; genus JAAZPG01. The sequence continues at coordinate 1,201 of VGJF01000073.1, forward strand.
TGCTCATCCTCGGCGGGTATTTGCGGGGGAAATACGCCTCCGACAAGCCCTTCGCCCTCTCGGCCAGCATCGCCTTCGAACAGAGCTATTCCGGGGTCGACGGCGACAGCGCCTCCTCGACCGAGGTCTACGCCATCCTCTCGAGCCTGTCGGGCCTTCCCCTCCGTCAGGACCTGGCCGTAACCGGGTCCCTCAACCAGAAGGGGGAGATCCAGCCCATCGGCGGGGTCAACGAGAAGATCGAGGGATTCTTCGACGTCTGCAAGGCCAAGGGGCTGACGGGGACCCAAGGCGTCCTCATTCCCAGCCAGAACGTCCAGAATCTCATGCTCCGCCGGGACGTCGTCGAGGCCGCGGCCGAGGGCCGGTTCCACATCTATCCCGTCCGGACGATCGACGAGGGGAGCGAGATCCTGACCGGCGTCCCCGCCGGCCGGCTGAAGGAGGACGGGGCCTGGGAGGAAGGGACGGTCAACTTCCTCGTCGACAAGGAGCTTGTCCGCCTGGCCAAGGCCTCGAAGGATTTCGCCGAGGACAAGGCCGCCAAGAAGGACTGATCTCTTATTCGACTATCAAAATCCAGCCTTTGGCCGGCTCGAAGGGAATCGGCTCGGCCGGGGCGAATGTCGTCGCGAACTGGAGGCCGGGGATTTCGGGCGCCGTGAGCCTGGCCTTCGCCGGGGCGATCCCCAGGGCCTTCCAGTCGACCTCAAGCCTGGTCCTCGTCGGCCCCTTGGCCCAACTCGCCAGCGCGATCAAGGCCTTCCCCTTTCCCTTGTAGACCGTCGCCAGGACCTCGGGAACGTCCGCCCGGACCGGACAGCGCGTCGACCAATAGCCGGTCATCTCGCTTTCGCCCATCCCGAAATCGTCCCAAACCTTCCATATCTCGGCCGGATTGCGGCCCGACCACGGCAGGCGGTTGGTCATCCCAAAGACCATCCCCCGCCAGGGATTTCCGCCGTCCTGGAGCATCTCCCCCATCAGGCCGAAAGGAATGCCCGAAATCTCGACGAGCCAGTAATCGGGCGGCAGGGCGTCGTAATCGAAGTATTCCCCGAACCAAAGGCGGTCGACGTAGGGGAAGTGCTCGAGGTAGAGGTTGGCGCTCGAGGCGAAACCGTCGCGGGGATTGTCTTGATTGGCCGAGTGGAGGTCGATGAGCGGGGCCGGCCTGTTGCGTTCGAGGACCTTCCGGACGCGCTTCATCGTCGTCCGGTCGAAGGCGACGTCGTCGAGGTAGAGGCCGTCGATGCCGACGTTCTTGGCCAGCCAGTTCAGCCCCTCGATGTAGTAATTGTGCCAGCGGGACATGCCGCTGTTGATGACCGCCGCGTCCTCGAGGTCGGGAACGAACCAAGCGGCGATGTAATCGTCCCCCAGGTGCTCCTGGAGCCAGGCATACCCTCCTCCGGGGCCGGGGGAAAAAATCTCGGTTCCCAGGCTGCGGAGGGCGAAGAGCTCGGGGGCCCGGTTCGAAAGCTCCCGGATCGTGTTGTAGATCTTCACCCTCATCCCCCGCTTGTGGGCCTCGTCGATATAGGCCTTCATCTCGGCGACGCGGAGGAAAGGATAATTGATGTAGGGATTGACGGCATTGGCGTGATGGATGTTCAGGGTGTTGGCCCCCGTGGCCGCGGCTTCGTCGACGGGCTTGAAGGCGTGGAAAAACCGGGTCGCCCACTGGGCCTTCGTGTCGATGAGCTTGAAGGGCGTCAGAAGAAGGGCGAAGTCGAAGTGGAGGTCCGCCCCCGGACGCAGGGTCCGGCGGCCGCTCGTCGCCGAGACGAGGACCGCGCCGCCCGCCGTCTCCCTGACCGTGACCGTGCCCAGGCCGTCGTTATGCCAGGACGGGGGAAGATTCAGGGGCTTGGAGAGGTAGAAATTCGTGTTCAGCGGCCGGCTGTAGTTCTCGGCCCGAAGCCCGACCTGGAGGCCGGCGTTGACGTCACCGACCCAGAGGGCGTCCTGGTTTTTCGTCCGGTCCCAGGCCCAGGCGAATTCGGACGGCCGGTATCCCCCCTTGAACCCCAACCCCATCATGTAGCGGGCGACGTCCCGGACGAACGGGATGTCAAGCCGGATGTCCTTGACCTCAAAGACCTCGTCGACGGAGACCCTGACCTTGAACTCGCAGAAGCCGTCCATCTCCATCCGCGCCCGCCCTTCGACGCGGACGGGGCCCGAGCCGTTTTGAAACGTCCAAGCCACGGCCCCGGGCTTCCGGGAAACGAAATCGACGCCGGAGGCCGTCCAAACCAAGGACTCTCCGGCCGAGTTCTCGACGACCAGGGCCATCGGCCCGGCCAGAAGGTCACGCCCTTGGGAAACGAGGCCGGTGTTTTCGGGACCAAAAAAGCTCTGGATTCGCGCGGGAAATCCCGTCTCTCCGAGCGTCACCGTCCTCCCGAGGCAGGAGACGCGGCGGCGGTCGACGGCAAGGGGGGAGAAAGGAGCGACGATTTCATCGTCCACGGCCGAAGTCGAATCGAGCCAGCGCAGCCGGGACATCCGGGCGGGGTCCGCATCCCCTCCGTCTTCGAGAAGAGAGGCATCGACCTCCAAGGACAGCCGCACGGCCCGAGCGGGACAATCCTTGGCCCTCACCGTGACCGTGCCTTCGTACCTTCCCGGAACCGCGTCGGCCGGGACTTGAACTCCGCACCACAAAGCCCGGACTTTGCCCCGGCCGACATCGACGCGCTTTCGGAGCGGCCGGCCGTCCCAATCGATTCCGCCGGTGTTGAAGCAGCGGAAGGCCGAGGCCGGGATCGTCCCTCCCGCCGATTCGAGGTTCGAAAAGGCCACGGCCACATCCTCGAGGCCGGCCCGGCAAGCCCAGACCCCGACCTGAAAAGCGTAGAATTCGCCCCGAGCCGCCTGGCCCCGAAAAGGCGATTCGGAGCCGAGGAGGGCCCAACGGCGGGGCAAGTCGTCCGTCATCCGGATCGAGAAGGCCCGGTCCTCGGGAAAAACGAGGAACGGGGCTTCCGGATGGCGGGCCAGGAGGCCGGCCGTCTCCTCGGCCGTGGCGATGATCTCCATCGGGTGAAAGCTCGAGAACTCGTCGAGGGACTCGAAGGCGGCCACCGCGGCCTCCGGAAGGCGCCCGGGAATATTCCTCAACCAGCCCGGCTCGGCCGTCTCTTCGGGTTCGAGATACCGGGCGTTCGGGTAGTTCCGGCTGCCCGTCAAGCGGTACGGCATGTAATAGACGTGGTAATCGCCGGGGCCGGCCGCCGGCTCGAAAACGATCTCCCCGAATTCCCGGTTGATTGTCCGGAGGAGGACGTTCCGGATGCGGCTCGAGGCGGCCGCGTCGAAGACAAGGACGGCCTTCTTCTCCGGGTCGGCGTCGCGGCGCCGCCAGGGGATGCGCGCCAGGACGGCCTCGGCCGCGGCCTCGACCCGGACGACGGCCCGATGATTTCCATAGGCCCGGCCGTCCCAGGACCCCGTCCGGTAGGGGATGTCCCGGCCGAGAGCCGCCGGGATGATCCCCGCCGCCAGGAGCATCCCCCCTCCGGCCAGCCTCGCCGCCGAAAGAACTTTGCCCATGGACCCCTCCCTTTCCGGACTCACTCCCCGAAAAGCCGGAGTTCGGCGATCGACCAATGGCGGGCCTCATGGGACCCGGTCAAGCGGAAGCGGAGAAAACGGGCTCGGCCGGGGACGAGAGAAGCCAGGACCCTGTACCGGGAGAAATCCTCGACCATGTCCCGCCGGATCGGAGGAAAGTAGTTCTGCCCGGTGTCGAGGACCGTCCAGGACGAACCGTCGGCCGAGGCTTCGGCGACGAAGTTCCGGGGGTAGTCCAAGGGCTGGTTCTGGAGGAGGAACTCGACCCGGGCGAAACTCTCGACCCGGCCGAGATCGACGAGGAAAAAGTCGCCTTCCTCCTGGGGATAGCCCGTGGACCAGAAGGTCTCCGGGTCGCCGTCGAAGGCCCGGCCGGCCTGCCGATTGTTCTTGTTCGCCTCGGCCTTCCATAGAGACCGGTCTCCGACCGGGGTTTTGCCCCCCGGGAGAGAGGGCAAGGGATGATTTTTCCGCCAAGGGAGGAGACGATAGAGGAAATCGCCGCTTTCGGCTTTGACGAGGGCCGCCCGCTCGGGATAGGAGGCCATCCGGGCGACGGCCGCCGCGCCCTTCTCGGGCCGGAATTCCCGGGTATGGACGAGCACGTATTCGACTTCCAGGTTTTCGAGAAGGTCGAGAGTCCAGCGGTCGGGGAAATTCTCCATGGCTTCGCGGACGATCCGGTAGGCCGGCGGGGAATAGCCGCTGTAGCCGTTGACGATCCATCTCCAATGGAAGCTCGAGCGGTAGGTCGGGACGGCTTCGAAGTATTCCTCCCGGTCACGCTCGGGCATCGGGAACTCAAGCAGGACGGCCTCCGGCGGAAGGTCCCGGACGGTTCGATAGATCGGAGGCAGCGTCCGTCGCGTCTCGACCTTGGCCAGGGGAATCGGGAAGGCGGCGTAGTCGACGAGGACGAGGAGGCAGAGCCCTCCGGCCGCCAGGATCCTCCCCCGGGCCGAGGCCATCCGGCCCAGCCGGCCGGCCAAGGCGTATCCTCCAAATAGGGCCAATCCCAGCATGACGAGGACGAGGAATCGTCCCGGAGCGCGAAGCTTGGCGAAGCCGGGGACCCATCGATAGAAAAAGGCGTAAGGCCCGGCGATGATTTCTCGTCCGAGAAACCGGACGACCGGCCCGAAAGTCAGGAGCCAAGCGAAAACGGCCAGGGCGGCATAATATTTCTGGAGCGGATCGAGCGACCGGAGGACGAGCGCCGCCCGGCGGCGAAGTCCTCTCTCGGCCAGGACGCGGAGGACGAGGGAAAGGAGAAGAATTCGGACGGGATTTTGGAGGTTGCGGGCGGAGAGAGCGAACGGGCCGAGGGCGAACGAAAATCCCCCCGTCGCCCCGACGGCCAGAATGAACAAGAACAGGGCCGCGTTCGCCCCGTCCCACCACCGGAAGCCCTTGGCCGGCTTCCCCGCGATCGAAGGCCCGGCCGCGGCCAGGGCCCGCCGTTTCTTCCCCAAGAACCAGAGGCCCGCCAGGGCGACGGCGACAATGCCGGGATAGAGCTGTGTTTCCTGGTTGCCGAGGCCATCGGTCAACGAACCCCAGAGAACGCTCCAGCGGGGCGAGGCGAAGAAATGCTGGAGCTCGGCCGAGAAGTGTTTGATCTCCCAAAGCGGCCGCTCGTACGATATCCGGCCGTGGACGGCGGCATAGCCATAGACGTAGGGGCCGAGAACGCCCCCGATGAGGACGGCCAAACCCGCCGTCCGGAACCGGAATCCGGCCTTTCGCCACAATCCGGTGCGCCAAGACGAGACGAGGAAAAATGAGCCGGCGAAAATCCCCAGAAAAAGGCCGTAGTAGGCGCAGGTGAGGACTTGGAGGATGAAAAACACCCCGATCCCCAAGGCGTTTCCCCAGCTCGGCCTCTCGAAGAAGCGGTGGAGGAACAGGAAGCAGAGAGGGATCCAGCCGAAGGAGATGATCTCGATGTGGCTGATATGGGCCAGGTTATAGGGAAAAAAGGCGAAGATGAGCGCCGCCAAAAAGGCCGCCGGCCGGGACCGGACGAGATGCTTGGCCAGGAGATACATGCCCAGACCGCGGACGAAAAAGGAGAGGAGGAAGAGGGCGTTATAGGCCAGAACGGGATTGCCGGTCAGCCAGCGGAACGGCGCGCCCATCAGGGCCAGGGCGAGGATCGTGTCGGCATAGAAGAAAGCCCCGGGATGGGGGAAAAAAATGTTCGCCTGGCCGAACTCGCCCGGAGAGGAGGCCAGGGCCTTGAGGCCCCAGGACATGTTCCAGATGTTGAAGAGAGGATCGTAGGGATCGTGGCCGACATGATCGCCCAGGTGAAGGATGAGGGGCCAGGTCATGGCGGCCGACAGGACGGCCAGGGCGACCACGGCCGCGGCGTCGGCCCGTCTTCCGGACACCGCCCTAATCCTCTTTCCCGGTCAGGCCGACGAGACGGCGGAGCCGTTCAATCTCCCGGGCGGTGAGGAAGCGCCACCGGCCGGCCGGGAGATACGACAGCGACAGGCCGGCGAAGCTCACCCGTTTGAGCTCCAGGACGTCATGGCCCAGGGCGGTCAGCATCCGCCGGACCTCCCGCTTCCTTCCCTCGTGGATCTCGACCTGGAGGATGCTCGTCTTCGGGCTCCGCTCGAAGACGGTCACCCGGGCGGGAGAGGTCTTCCCGCCTTCGATGGAGACGCCGCGGCCGAGCCGGGCCGCGTCGGCCGGGGTCATCTCGCCCCGTATCCTGACGATGTAGCGCTTGACGACCTCGAACCGGGGATGGGTCAGACGGTAGGCCATCTCGCCGTCGTTGGTCAAGAGCAGCAGGCCCTCGCTCTCCTTGTCCAGACGGCCGACGGGGAAAACCCCCGGAGGGAGGCCGGCGATGAGGTCTCGGACGGCCCGCCGGCCGAACGGGTCGTCGAGGGTGACGAGATACCCGGGCGGCTTATTGAGCATCAGATAAACGGGCTCGGGGCGCCTCATCCGGACGGGTTTGCCGTCGACCGTCACCCGGTCGCGGCCGGAATCGATTTTCGTCCCGAGGTCCTCGACGACGGCGCCGTTGACCGCGACCCGGCCCTGGGAGATCAAGACGTCGGCCCGCCGCCGGGAGGCCGCTCCGGCCTGGGCGAGGTATTTGTTGAGACGGACGAGCATCACCAGTAGATGTTCAAACCCGCGGTGAAGGTGAAATCGCCGAGGCCGATTTCGAAGTCGTCGAGGACGAAGGTCGCCCTCTGCCATTTGCCCTCGCCGATAAGCGCCAGCCGGCCGAGCTTGACCTCGAGGCCGCCGCCGAAATTCCAGCCTCTTCGGCGGTCGAGATCGACCCCTCGAAGCTCGGCCGTGTACGAACCGTGGCCGAGCGCGAGAAACGGGCGGACGACCGGCAGAGGGAACATCAGCCGGAGGCCTCCTCCGAAAAAGCTGTAGTCGTTCTCCAACCCGTCCCAGTTGAAGAGCAGGAAATCCTCCATTTCGACGGCGTGGCCGGCCTTGAAATAATGGAATTCCAGGGCGAGCATGAGGACTTGGACGCCGGCCCGCAGGCCGTAGAGAAAGGTCGTGTTCCTGTCGAAGCGGACGTTCTCGAAGCTCGGCTTCTGGGCCGAGACTCCGGCGTAGGGGCCGAGGTAAAGGCCGACCTGGGAGAAGGACGGGACGGCGGCCAGGAGGACGAAGGCGGCGGCGAGGGCGGCCGGGCGGCGATGTCTCATCTTCCTCTCCTTGGACGGAAACCGTCAGGCGAACCGGGGCTTGGCGATGACCTCCACGATCCTGAGATCGAAAAAGGACTGGGCGTTGGCCGGCCGGAGAAGGACGGCCGTGTCGGCTCCCCGGCCCGTCCCGCCGATCGAAAGGCACGGCTCGTCGACGGGGACGAAGCCGGCATCGGCGGCCATGAGGGCGATCTCAATGGCGACCTTCGTCCCCTCCCCGAAAATCCGGAGGGTGTAGGCGACGAGCTCCTCGAGCTCATAGGTCCCGAGTTTCTTCCGGACGGCCCGGCCGACCCCGCCGAAGGCATGCTGGCAGGTCAGAACCCTTCCCCCCTCGGCCTCGATGAGGCGCCGGTTTTCGGGGTCGAGCTCCTGGCGGCCGGGGGCGGCGAATCCGGCCGAGTGGGACACGGCGACGACGGCCCGGCCCTTGAACCGCCTGGCCGCGGCCAGGCCCGTCCGTCCCGTCGTCGTGGCGACGAGGATATGGCGGACGTCGAGCTCTTCGGCCCGCCGGGCGGCGAGCTCCATCGTCGTGGCCGTATTGCCCGGACCGGGCTCCAAGAAATACACGGCCGCGGCGATGACCGCCGGGGCGGCGCCTTTGTCGTCCATGCTCGTCCTCCGCCTCTCTTTCCTCGGCCCCATTCTCCGGGACTCCCCGAGGCAAGTCAAGACCAGGAAAGGTTGCCGAGGAGGTCGGCGGCCCGGGCGACGGCCGCGGACAGGTCGGCCTCGCGGGAGCCGGCGATCTCGACGAGCGACGGCCCTCCCCCGCCTTTGCCGTTGACCAGAGGGGCGAGGACGGGAACGAGCGTTCGCAGATCGGCGGCCAGGGATTCAGCCCTCGCCAGGACAAGATGGCTTCGGGCTTCGGAGAAGGCGCCGAAGCAAACGGCGAACGTCCCCTGGCGGACGATGCTCAAGGCCAAAGCCCGGGCCGCCTCGGGGCTTTTCTCTTGCAGGACCGCGGCGATGACCCGCCCTTGGGCTTTGGCGAGGTAATCGGCCGCTTCCCGGACGGCCAGCCTTTCCTCCGTCCGTCTGAGGGCCTTTTTCAGGTCTTTGAGCTCGGCCGCGAGGCGTTCGACCGAGCCGGCGACCTCTTCGGGCTTGACATTGAACCGGCCGACGAGGTCCCGGACGGCCCGGTTCCGGACTTGGAAGGCGGCCAAGGCCCGGCCGCCGCAGACGAAGGCGAACCGGAGGTTTCCGCGGATCCGCTCGGCGGCGAGGATCTTGACGAGGCCGATCTCCCCTGTCCGGCGGACATGAGTCCCCCCGCAGGCCGAGTGATCGAACCCCTCGACCTCGACGACCCGGACGGCGCCTGCGACTTTCGGCGGCCGACGGAGCGGGACCTCGCCGATCCGCTCCCGGGCCACCTCGTAGGTCTTGACCTCCCGGTTTTCGAAAACGATCTCGGAGGCCCTGCGCTCGACCCGGTCCTGGGACTCCTCCGAGATATGCGCCAAGCCTATTTCGAGGGTGGACTCCTCGGCCCCGAGATGGAAAGATTTCGTCTCGCCCCCGAGGACTTCGAGGAGGGCCTGAGAAAGGATATGCTGGCCGGTGTGCTGCTGCATGTGGTCGAAACGCCGGGGCCAATCGATCTTGCCCAGGACGGTCCCGCCCTCGAGGGGCTTGGCCAGGACATGGACGACCTCCTCCCCGTCCTCGAGGACCTTGAGAACTTCCGCGCCTCCGATCGTCCCGAGGTCCCAGAGCTGCCCGCCCGATTCGGGATAGAAGCCCGTCCGGTCGAGAACCACGGCCGGACGGCCTTCGACCTCGCGGACGGCGACGACCCGGGCCTCGAACTCGACAAGATAGGCGTCTTCGAAATACAAGCGGATCGTCGGTCGGGGCATCTCAATTCTCCCGTTCTATATTATCCGAAACACCAGGAGGACGGCGAGGGCCGCGGCCAGGACGGCGCCGGCCGGCCGGATGAGAATCTTGTAGACATCTCCCAGGTCGGCCTTGAAGTAGTCGGCCGTCAAGGCCAGGCAGAGATGGGCCGGCGACAGGAGGATCCCGACGAATCCGCTGACGTAGGCGAAGAGAAAAAGGACCATGTCCGCTTGGCCGCCTGTCCCGATGACGGGGACCAGGAGGGGGAACGAGATCGCGACATAAGCCTGGTTGACGCCCGTCAGGAGGCCGATCGCAAACGGCGCGGCGAAGAGGAGGACATAGCCGGAGAAGCCCCGGGGGTCGACGATCCCCCCGATCGCTTCGAGGGCGCCGGATGTCTCGAGGATCCGTTTGAAGACCATGACCGCCGCCGTGAGGAGGATGATCCGGGGGGTGACGGAGCGGCGGAAGACCTCGAGCCTCTCCTTCCACGGCAGCTTGGAGAAGATTTGGCTGAGGACGCCGGCGATCCCCAAGGCCGCGAGCATCGGCAGGCCGAAGGCGAAGATCAGGACGATCGTCAGGAAAATCGGCCAGATGCTTAAAAAGACCCTGGCCGAATCCGCCGCCCGGCGACCGTTCGTTCGGGCGTTGGCCGCGTAGGGGATCCGCCGGAAGAGGATGATCAGGCCCGCGGCCGCGGCCAGGACCGTGAAGGGGGCCTGATGGAGGCAGACCTTGGCGATCGGAACACGGATGATCGTCGCCGCGAGGATGAGATTCAGGTAGAGGGGCCAGCTGTATTCCCAGATGTGGCGGAACCAGTAGTTGAGAAAGGTCTTCCAGGCGGCCGAAAGATCCCACCGGCGTCCCGCTTCCTCGACGATCGGGGCGCCCATCATCGCCCCGGCCATCATCGGCAGGAGGCCGATGAAGGCCGACGGGATGGCCAGGATGAGCCGGGCGTCCTTGACGAGGTTCTTCAGGGCCTCGACCATCTGGCGGAAATGGCCGCCGGCCTGGAGAAAATTTCCCAGATAAAGAACGAGGACGAGGATCCCGAGAAGGGTCAGGGTCTCTTTGTCGATGACCGCCAGACCGGCTTGGCGGAGGAACTCGAGGGGCCGCATCCCGAAAAGCAGTCCGGTGAGGGCCGTGTCCAGGACGAGGACGAGCCCGAGGTCCCACTTTTTCTTGATGAGGACAAGGAGGAGGAGGATGACCGCCGCGATTTTGGCCAGGACGATCATGAGGCGGCGGCCAGGACGCGGTCGGTGATCTTGAAATGGACCTTGGCCGTCTTCTCCAGGGCCTCGCGGCCGTGACGGCGAAGGAGCTCGACGGCGGCCTTCTCGACGAGGGCCGAGGCGCCCTTGGGCAATTCGAGGCCGAAGTCCTTTCCGAGGAAATGGAGGCGCTTCAGGAATTCGGCCCTGGCCAGGATCGAAGCCGCCGCGACGGCCGGGTCCTCCTCGGCCCGGGGCTTCTGCTCGAGGACGATCGCCCGGCCCATCTTGAGGAGGGCGTCCCTGACGAACCGCTCGTCCCCGAACTGGTCGGTCACCGCTTTCCGGCAGTCGACCGCGGCCAGGATGTTCTCGATGGCCCGGGCGTGCCCCCAGGCCAGGAGCTTGTTCAGGTTCCGGAAATTCCGGTAGAGGGCGTTGTAGCGCTCGGGCCCGACGGCCACGACGGCGTGGACGTAACCCTGCCTGAGCGTCTCGGCGACGTCGCGGACGCGGCCGTCGCTCATCCGCTTGGAATCCTTGACCCCGAGTTCGCGGAGGACCTCGTCCTGTCCCTCCGGGCAGAAGAATCCGGCCACGACGAGGGGCCCGAAATAATCGCCCTTGCCCGACTCGTCCGTGCCGATCCGGCCGGCGGCTCCCGGGAAGAGGCGCCCCTGCTCCATCGGTGCGGCGTCAGGCCGGCCGGCGGTAAACGACCCGGCCGCCGCAGATCGTCATCTCCACGTTCGCCTCCTTGATGTCTTCGGGAGGCCCGGCGAAGATATCCCGGTCCAGGACGACGACGTCGGCCAGCTTTCCGACGGCGATCGTCCCCTTCTCCTTTTCGGCGAATTCGGCGAAGGCTCCGCCCCGGGTGAAGCCGCGGACGGCCTCCTCGACCGAGATCTTCTGTTCCGGGATCCAGCCGCCGGGATTCTTCCCGTCGATCGTCGCCCGGGTCGCGGCGGCCTGGATCCCGAGGAGGGGGCCCATCGGCGCGACCGGCCAGTCCGACCCGCAGGCGAGGACGACACCGTTGTCGAGAAAGGACCGGAAAGCGTAAGTCGTCTTGGCCCGTTCCGGTCCGATCTTGCGTTCGGCCCAGCGGCCGTCGTCGGCGGCATGGTAGGGCTGGACCGAGGCGATGACCCCGAGCTCGGCATAGCGGGCGAAGTCGCCGGGCCGAAGGTGCTGGG
>VGJF01000074.1 GCA_016867585.1 Candidatus Aminicenantota bacterium
GCAGGACGCACCTCAACGCGCTGTCGCCGGGATAGCCGACCTCGTAGATGATGTCGGGCTGGAGGAGGACGTAGCCGTTCGAGGCGAAGCGGCTGAAGTTGATGCTCGTTCCCGGCCCCGGGGCCTGATAGCGATGGAGCCCTCCCGCCAGCTTCTCGTAGATGTAGACCATGAGAGGATATTTTTTCGAGGGATCGAAACCCTCGGGCTTGGTCAGGATGGCGTCGAGCTCGAGGCCGTCGTTGTTGAGGAAGCGAATGAGCTCGGATTTGCCCCAGAGGTAGTCCGCCTGCTGGGGATTGGCGTCGCTCGCTTTTTTCATGTCGACAAGCGTCGGCCCGCTCGTCCAGAGGTTCGGGAACTCCGAGAAAGTCTGGAGGGTGAAGACATAGGTTTCGGCGTTCTTGGCTTTCTGGAGGCCGGAGATGAGATTGTCGATCATGTGGACCTTGGCCGGGTCGGCCTCGGCCGAGAGTTGGGTTTTCCAATACCCGCTCGCCTTGGTCCGTTCGTCCGTCGCCGAGAGCCAGACGGCCGTGGTCGTTGGGACCGTCCGCTCCTCGCGATCGAGGCGGAGGTAGCGGAAGACGAGTCCGTCTTTCCGTCCTTTGCCCTTGGTCGCCGGCCGGCCGCCCGAGCCGTCGGGCTTCACGTCCCAAATGTCGTACTTGTCGTAGACGAGGACGCTCTTGTCCCCTTCGGTCCAACCCGCGACTCCGTACGGCCGCGGAAGGTCGGGCGTGTCGTGGTCTTCCTGGAAAAACGAGACGCCCAGCTTGGCCGTCAGGTTGAACGTCTTCCCGTCCTGAATCCGGTAGGTGAACCAGGTTCGTTCGACTTCGTCATAAAAAAGGCAATACCGGCCGCCGGCGGATATCTGAACTCCGCCGGGAAATTTCCGGAGAACGGGCTTCCGCGTTCCGTCATTGATATCGACCAGAAAGTAATCGGCGTAGCTCTGGTCCCAACTCGCGAGCTGGCGATACGGGAGATCGGAACTGCCCAAGGCGACCTTGCCGTCCTCGCTGAGGACGACGGCCGGCAGGTCGGGGGCGCCAAGGGCGACGAATCTCCTCTCCTGGGGGCCGAAGTGGAGGACGGCGGTGTACGTCCTCTTCTTTTCGTCCTCGGCCCGGACCTTCTGCATCGGCTGGAGCACGGGATCCTTCCAGTGCCAGATGTCGACCTTGACGACCTCCGGCGGATCCTCGGGCTCGGTTTTGGGAAGGGGCGCATAACCGCAGAAAAGCCGCTCCCCGTCCTTGGAGAAACTCAGGCGTCCGTTCTCGCCGACGGTCATCCCGGACGGCATCCCCTTGGTCGCCGCCGAGACGGCCTCGGAGGCGGCATTGGCCGCCTCGGTCCAATGGTAGAGCTTATAGGCCGAGGCGTCTTTCGCGTATTCGTCGCGGTCGCTGAGAAAAGCCAGCTGGGCGCCCTTTTCGTCGAAGGTCAGGGTCTTGTATTGGCCCAAGCCTTTCATCAAGGCGACGGTCTTCCCGTCGGAGGCTTTCCAGGCGAAGGCCCCGTCATCCTCCGGTTTTTTCGAGGAAACGGCATAGGCCAGCCAGGTTCCAGGCTTGTTCCAGACATACTCGACGACTTCCGGAACGGTGACGGTCTTTCCGGTGGCGAGTTCCCGGACGACGAGGTCGGTGCCAGGATCCTTCTTCTTCTCCTTGGGCTTCTTGGCCTCGTCCTTCTTTTCGGGCTCGGCTTTCTTCTCCGGCTCCTTTTTCTCCGGCTCCGGCTTCGCCTCCTCCTTCTTCTCGGGCTCCTTCTTGAGGGGCGGCTCGAGGAGGTAGGCCACGAAGCCGCCCGATTCCTCGGGGACCTTGAAATTCTTGACCCCCTCGGCCGTCGTCACCTCGCCGGTGGCCAGGTTCATCACCCCCAAGCTGTTCTTGGGCATCTCCTCCGGTTTCTTTTTGTCCTTCTTGGCCTTGTCGACATCGGCCTTGGGAGGGGCGATTGTGAAGACGACGAATTTGCCGTCGACCGTCAGGACCGGCGACTGGCCGCGGGCCGCCCGGAATTCCTTGTCCGTCTTCAGGTTGCGGGCCACGAGCTCGCCGTCGCCGTCCTGGGGTTGAAGGACATAGACAAGCCAGTTGCCGTCCCGGCTGAGCTGCGTCGCCTGGATGGACCGCCAGGCGTCAAAGGCATCGTATGAGAGGGGCTTCTTGGCCGCCGGATGCGCGGCCGAGGCGAGGACCAATCCGAGCCAAACGACGACGGCTCTCTCTCCGAATTCCGATTTTTTCATGAAATGAACCTCCCGCCTTGATCGAGGCCAGTCTCCTCCAAGAGGGGCCGAATATATCAAGCCCGGTCGCATGTCGTCAAGGCAAATCCTTGACGCGAGGAGGATTGACTTTTCGTTCGAGAGAATATAATAAGAATAACACCGAAAACCCGACGGATAGGGAGGGAATTATGGACACAATTATGTCCTTCCTGCGAGCTTTCCGGCCCGGCGAGATCGTGTTCGTCGTTTTCGCAGCGGTCGGAATCGCCGCGATCGCCAGGCGCCGGGGCGGCCGGGCTTGGCTCTGGGGCGTTGTGGCCGGAGGGGGGTATTTCCTCATTAAAACCGCGATTGTCCGTTTGAACATGTTCGCGGAGACATCGCTTCAGGACGAGTCTTTAAACCTGGCTCGACTCATCGTTCCTTTCGGTTGGATGGCCGGCGTCGTCTTGGTCGCCCGCTTCCTCATCGGCCGAGGCCACGGGGCGGGCGAAAGCTGGTTTTGTCCCCATTGCCAGACCTACAATACTTCCGACGCCTCGCATTGCGAGGCCTGCGGCCGGGCTTGCCAAGAGCCGGAGGGATAATGGGCGAAAGGCCCTCGGGCTTCAAGGTCGGGGTCGACAGCTACAGCCTCGGACCGCTGAACCTCTCCCCTTTCGAACTCCTCGATTGGGCCTTGATCCACGAAGCCCAGGGGATCCAATTCTCCGAAATCCCGGAAGAGGCCGGCGACCCGGGCTTTCTTCGCGAATTGGCCGAATACGCTCGACAGAACGGCCTCTACCTCGAGTGGGGCGGAGGCCAGCATGTCCCTTTCGACCTTTCGACCGGGACGCCGAAGGACATCGTCTCGGGAAATCGCCTCGCGGCCGATCAGGCCGCCCAACTCGGGGCAAGGACGATCCGCTCCTGTTCGGGGGGTCTCATGCGATGGCGCGACGACCTGCCGACGACGGAGGCCCTCCTCCGGGAAGCGGCCAAAAGCCTGGCCGGACAGAAGAACCTCTTCCTCGACCGGGGCGTCATCCTGGCCGTGGAGACCCATTTCGAATTCACGACCCATGAGCTCCTTCGCCTCTTCGACATGGCCGGGGCTGAACCGGGAGAGTGGCTGGGGATCTGCCTCGACACGATGAACCTCCTGACGATGCTCGAGGACCCGCTGGCCGCGACGCGACGCGTCCTGCCCTGGGTCGTGACGACCCACGTCAAGGATGGGGGGATCGTCCTCGCCGACGAGGGCTTTCGGACCTTCACGGCCGAGGCCGGGACCGGCATCGTGGATCTCGCCGGGATATTCGAGGCCCTTGCCGCCGTCCCCGGTGAGGTCAACCTGTCGGTCGAGGACCACGGCGGGGACTTCACGATTCCCATCTTCGACTCCCGCTTTCTCGCCGAGTTTCCCGACCTGACGGCCAGGGAACTCGCCGCCCTCCTTCGCCTCTCCCGCCGGACGTCGGCACTGATGACCGAAGGACGTCTGTCCGTCCTCGACCGGACCCGTTGGCCCCGCCTTTGCGAAGAGAGAGTCAAACGCGACCTGGCGGAGGTGAAGCGCCTGGCCGCTTCCGGCCGTCCGGGAGACCGTCCAGGACCCTCCTGACCTCATGGGCCGACACGAGCGTTTTCTCTTCCGAAGGCTCGAGGACGTAGAGTCCAAAGCCCGCGAGCTCGGCCTCGATCTCCCCGTCTCCAGGGATATCGGCCTCCTGCTCCAGCCCGCGGAAGCCGCGGGCCGGGCCCTCGCCAACCGACTGGCGATCCATCCCATGGAAGGGGCCGACGCCGAGGCCGACGGCGGGCCCGGAGAGCTGACCTTCCGTCGCTATGAACGATTCGGCACCGGCGGGTGCGGCCTCATCTGGTTCGAGGCCGCGGCCGTCGTTCCGGAAGGCCGCTCGAATCCCCGCCAGATCCTCTGCCTCCGACGCAACACGGACGGCCTGCGTCGGCTCGTCGACCGGACACGGGCCGCGGCCGAAAGAGTCGGGCCGAGCCATCTCCCCCTCCTCATCCTCCAACTGACCCATTCGGGACGGTTCGCCAAGCCCGCCGGCCCGCGGTCTCCGTCGATCGTCCGCCACATCCCGGCGCTCGACGCGCTCGTCGGCCTCGAAGGCGGGGAGCCGGTCCTCGACGATGAAGCCCTGGACCGCCTCCAGGACGATTTCGTCAAGGCGGCCGGCGTCGCCGCCGCGGCCGGTTTCGACGGGGTGGACATCAAGGCCTGTCACGGCTACCTCGTCTCCGAGCTCCTAGGGGCCTTCGGCCGCGAGGGCCGCTACGGCGGGCCGTTCGAGAACCGGACCCGATTTCTCCGGGAAACCGTCGGCCGGATCCGGGATCGCCTCCCCGGACTCATCGTCGCCGTCCGGCTGAACGCCGCCGACGCCCTCCCCTTCCCCTTCGGCTTCGGCGCCGAGCCGGGGGACCCGGCCGGGATGAACTTCGATGAGGCCAAGGCTCTCGTCCGGATCCTCGTCGGGAGCGGCCTCGGCCTCCTGAACGTCACGATGGGCATCCCGTTCCAGCGGCCGCAAATCGGCCGGCCGTTCAACCGGCCCGTCCGGGGAGGGGAAATTCCCGAAGAGCATCCCCTCGAAGGCGTCGCCCGCCTTATCGGCGCGGCGGCCGAAATCCAAGCCGCGATTCCCGGCCTTCCCGTCGTGGGAACGGGGTACTCCTGGCTGCGCCAGTTCGCCCCCTTCGTCGCCGCCGGCGTCCTGGAGCGCGGGAAAGCGGGCCTCATCGGATTCGGACGGATGGCTTTCGCCTATCCCGATTTCGCCCTCGACCTTTCCCGGCGCGGCCGGTTCGACCCCAGGCGCGTTTGCCTGGCCTGCTCGGGCTGCTCGGAGTTGGCCAGGGCCGGCCGGCCGGCCGGATGCGCCGTCCGCGACCGGGACGTCTACCGCCCGACCCTTTAAACGCGAGCCGATCCGCGCTAGAATGAGGGTCCAGTTTTTTCCGGGAGATCTCCGTTGAAGACGAAAAAAGGAATCATCGGCATCCTGACCGGCGGGGGCGACGTCCCCGGGCTGAATCCGGCCATCCGAGCGGTCACGGTCCGGGCCATCCACGAGGGATACAAGGTCATCGGCATCCGAAGGGGCTGGGCCGGCCTCATCGAGATGCGGCGCGACAAGGAGGCCGACAACAGCGACCACTGCCAGGTCCTGACCGAGGAGCTGGTCAACAGGGTGGGAAGGACGGGGGGGACGTTCCTTCACACCTCGAGGACCCGGCCGAGCCATGTGCCGGACGTCAACATCCCGGTCCATCTCCGAGACCGTTACGGCGCCCCGATGAACGACCTGACCGAGGAGGTCCTCAAGAACCTGGAGTTTCTCGCGATCGATTACCTCGTCCCCATCGGCGGAGACGACACCCTGAGCTACGGGGTCCACCTCCACCAGAAAGGGGTCAAGGTCATCGCCATCCCGAAAACGATGGACAACGACGTTCCCGGGACGGATTACTGCATCGGCTACTCGACCTGCGTCACCCGGACGATCGAGATGACCCAGGCCCTCCGGACGACGGCCGGCTCCCACGAACGATTCCTGATCATCGAGGTCTTCGGCCGCTACGCCGGCTTCACCGCCCTCCTGCCGACGATGGCCGGGGCGGCGAACCGCTGCGTCATCCCCGAGTTCAAGTTCCCCCTCGAGCGCCTGGCCGAGCTCCTGACCGAGGACCGGAACGAAAATCCGAGTCGGTACTCCGTGGCCCTCGTCTCCGAGGGGGCGATGTTCGTCGGCGGCGAGATGAGCTTCGCCAGCGCCGAGGCCGACATGTACGGCCACCGCAAGCTCGGCGGGATCGGCGACCTCATCGCCGAGAAGGTCAAGGACCTCTCCCCCCGCTACAACCAGGGGCGGCGGGTCAACGTCATCAGCCAACGGCTGAGCTATCTCGTCCGGGGCGGCGACCCCGACGCCGTCGACTCGATCGTCCCGATGGCCTACGGCAACATCGCCCTCGACCTCGTCCTCGAAGGCCGAAGCGGCCGGATGGTCTGTCTGCGAAAAGGCGAGTACGACGACGTCCCCATCGACATCGTCACAAGCGTCAAGAAAGCCGTCGACATCGACAAATACTACGACCGAGGCCGCCTCCGGCCGCTCTACAAGAGCTTCAGCCGGAAGCCCTTTTTCATCCTCGAGGGCGACTGATCCCCGTCCGGGAGACCGGACGGCGGATGTCCGATAGAGCATGAAGACCGATTTCGTCGGATTCGAAGGACTCCGGGTCCCGGTCCATTCCCTCGACACCCTGGTCATCGGGAGCGGGGCGGCCGGCTTGAACGCCGCTTCCCTCCTCCACGGCCTCGGCCGGACCGGCGTCGCCGTGGTCACCGAAAAGCTGGGCGGGGGGACATCGGCCAACACGGGTTCGGACAAGCAGACCTACTACAAAGCCGCCCTGGCCGGCGGCCGGGCCGACTCGCCTCTGGACATGGCCGGGGACCTCTTCGGCGGCGGGGCGATGCACGGCGATATCGCCCTCTGCGAGGCCATGGGATCTCTCCCGGCTTTTTTCCGGCTCGTCGGCCTCGGTGTGCCCTTCCCCCACGACCTCCACGGCGCTTACGTCGGCTACAAGACCGACCACGACCCGCGCCAGAGGGCGACGTCGGCCGGTCCGTTGACCTCCCAACTCATGGTCGCCGCGCTTCTCGGGGACATCCGGCGCCGGAGGATCCGGATCTTCGACCGACACCAAGTCGTCGCCCTCCTCACCGCCGGCTCCGGGGACGGGAAAAAAGCCGTCGGCGCCGCGGCCCTGGACCTCGGCCGAAGGGCGGGCCAAAGCCGCGGCCTCGTCCTCTTCAACGCCGCAAACGTCATCCTGGCCACGGGAGGCCCGGCGGGGATCTACCGGCACTCGGTCTACCCCCATAGCCAGACGGGCTCTCACGGCCTGGCCTTCGAAGCCGGGGCCGCCGCCCAAAACCTGACCGAATGGCAGTACGGCCTGGCCTCGACGAAATTCCGCTGGAACCTCTCCGGCACATACCAGCAGGTCATCCCCCGCTACTTTTCGACAGATTCCCGCGGCCGGGACGAGCGGGAATTCCTGAACGAGGTCTTCCCCGACATGGCCCGCCTGGCCACGGCGATCTTCCTCAAGGGCTATGAATGGCCCTTCGACGTCCGGAAAATCGCCGGATACGGGTCCTCGCTCATCGACCTCCTCGTTTACCGGGAAACCGCCCTTCGGAAACGGCGGGTCTTTCTCGACTTCCGGCGCAATCCGAGCGGCGGCGGGCGTCTTCGGGATTTCGAGTTCTCTCTCCTCGCCCCGGACGCCTACACGTATCTCGTCCGTTCAGGCGCCCTGCTCCCAAGGCCGATCGACCGCCTTCGGCGGATGAATCCGCCGGCGGTCGAGCTTTACCTCTCCCAGGGGATCGACCTCGCCGGGGAGCCCCTGGAAATCGCCGTCTGCGCCCAACACAACAACGGCGGATTCCGGGGAGACATTTGGTGGGAATCGAACCTCCGCCGCCTCTTCCCGATCGGCGAGGCCAACGGCTCGCACGGCGTCTGCCGGCCGGGCGGGTCGGCCCTGAACGCCGGCCAGGTCGGAAGCTTCAGGGCGGCCCTCCGGATCGCCCGAAAGTACGGCCGAAAGCCGCCCCGGACCGACGTGTTCTTCGAGGAGGTCGAATCCCAGGTCCGGTCGCTCTGGGAGAAGGCCGGCCGGTGGATCGGGCCGCCGCCCCCCCGAGGAGCGATCGCTCCCGCGCGGGCCGTGGCCGAAATCCGGAACCGGATGTCCACCCGGGCCGCCCACATCCGCGATCCGCAAACGATCGCCGCCGAAGTCCGCAAAGCCTGGCGGCTCCACGGACATCTGAGGTCAAACCTCCGAGTGAAGGATGCCGCCGGCCTAGCCGAGGCTTTCAAGGCCTTGGACCTCGCTTTGACCCACGCCCTCTATCTCGAGGCCATGGCCGAATACCTGGCCAGGGGCGGAAGAAGCCGGGGTTCCGCCCTCGTCCTCGACCCGAAGGGCGAGCCCCCCTGCCCGGAGCTCGGGGACGACTGGAAATTCGCCCTCGCCCGGGAGGACGACTTCGCCCACCGGAACATCCTCGAGATCGGACTCGACGAGGACGGGCGGGTGAGGAAGGACTGGGTCTCTCCCCGCCCGATTCCCGAGCCGGAAGGCTGGTTCGAGGCCATCTGGAAAGATTTCCGCGAAGGCCGGAGCTTCGGCCCTGACGAGGAGGACCCATGACCGCACCCTCGAGGCGACCCGTCGCTCTCGTCACCGGGGCCGGCCGCGGCATCGGCCGAGGGATCGCCCTCGCTTTGGCCGCCGAAGGCTACGACATCGCCGGTTGCGACATTGTCTTCGATCCCGGTAACGCGGAGGCGGGGCTGTTCGAGGTCAAGGCCCGGGTCGAGGAGGCCGGGTCGGTTTTCCTGCCCGTCGCCGGCGACATCGCCGACCTCGCCGCCCACGGCCGGATCATCGGCCAGGCGGCCGATCATTTCGGCCGGATCGACCTCCTCGTCAACAACGCCGGGATCGCCCCCGATGTGCGCCGCGACATCTTGGAGACCACGCCGGGGAGCTTCGACCGCGTCCTGGGGACCAATCTCCGCGGGCCCTTCTTCCTGACCCAGGGCGTCGTCCGCCGGATGACGGCCTGGAAAGACGGGGTCCCCCTTGTCCGCCCGGCCGTCGTTTTCATCACCTCGATCTCGGCCTCGGTCTCCTCGACGGCTCGGGCCGAGTACTGCGTCTCGAAAGCAGGCCTCGGCATGACCGCCCGCCTTTTCGCCGACCGTCTGGCCGAGGCCGGAATCAATGTCTACGAGATCCGGCCGGGCCTCATCCGGACGGTCATGACCGCTCCCGTCCGGGATCTCTACGACCGCCGGATCGCCGACGGCCTCGTGCCCCAGGGGCGGTGGGGCTTGCCCGAGGACATCGGCCGGGCCGCGGCCGCCCTGGCCCGGGGGGACTTCGGGTTTTCCACCGGCCTCGTCCTCGAGGTCAGCGGCGGGATGAACATCCGCCGGCTCTAGGAATCTCATGACAACGGGGGAGGCCAGAACGTGAACAGATCCGGACGCCTCTTTCAGCGGCTGAAAAGCCGCCGCCTCATCGCCCTCCTGTCGCCCGAAACGGCCGCCGAGGCGGTCGCGGTCTACGATGCCCTCGACCCTCTTGGGATCACCCTCGAAGTCGCCTTCCGGACCGAAGCCGCGGTCGAAGGGCTTCGTCTGATCCTCAGCCGCCATCCGGAGGCCCTCGTCTTGGCCGGGACGGTCATGACCAAGGCTCAGGCCGAAGCCGCCCTGGCCGCCGGCGCGGCCGGAATCGTCTCGCCCGATTTCGTCCCGGCCGTGGTCGAGGCCTGCGTCTCGGCCGACGTCATGTGCCTTCCCGGCGGGCTCGCCGATGCCGGAAAACAGCTCGCCCTCAAGGCCGAGCTTTGCGGCTGCGGGCTCGCCGAGCTCAAGGAGAAATTCCCGTACCAGTGGTCGTACAAGCTTTTCCCCGCCGTGAGCGGAGGGCGGGACAACATGGGGCTGGCCGAGGCCTGGCGCGGGCCGTTCAAGGGCTTGACCGTCGTCTACACGGGAGGGATCACCCTCGAAAACCTCGCCGCCCTGGCCGGCCGCGACCCGGCCGGGATTTTCTGCGCCTCGGCCTTGGCCGCCAAGTCCGAAAACCCGGCGGCCATGGCCGATGGAGCCCGCCGCTGGATATCGATATTGGAATCGGGGAGGAAGGCCGCGCCGGGAGACACTTCGCGCCTCGGCGAAAAAGCCGAGGCGAGGACCGCTCCCGCGGGCCGGGTCGTCGCCTTCGGCGAAGTCCTCCTCCGGCTCTCGCCGCCGGGATGCGGGCGATTCTCCCAGACGGGTTCCTTCGAGGCCGCTTTCGGCGGGGCCGAAATGAACGCCGCCTGCGCCATCGCCGGCTTCGGCCTTTCCTCCCGTTTTGTGACCGCCCTCCCCTCTCACGACATCGGCCGGACGGCGATGAGCTTCCTTCGCTCCTTCGGCGTCGACACGTCGTTCATCCTCCGCCGGGAGGGGCGCCTCGGGATTTACTTTTACGAGAAAGGCGCCTCCCAGCGTCCTT
Organism: Candidatus Aminicenantota bacterium; assembly: GCA_016867585.1. Taxonomy (GTDB): domain Bacteria; phylum Acidobacteriota; class Aminicenantia; order Aminicenantales; family UBA4085; genus JAAZPG01. The sequence continues at coordinate 10,361 of VGJF01000074.1, forward strand.
CCCAGGTCATCTATGACCGGGCCGGGTCGGTCTTCGCCGAGGTCGAGGCGGGGGCGTTCGACTGGGAAAAGATTTTCGACGGGGCGGCTTGGTTCCACTGGTCGGGAATCACGCCGGCCTTGAGCCCCTCGGCCGCGGCCGCCACGGCCGAGGCCGTCCGGGCGGCCAAGCGCGCCGGCGCGACGGTCAGCGTCGACCTGAATTACCGCCGCAAGCTCTGGTCGACCGAGGAGGCCCGGGCGACAATGACCCCCCTTCTCGAATTCACGGACATCGCTTTCGGCAATGAGGAGGACGCGGCCGAGGTTTTCGGCATCGCCGCCCCGGGGGCCGACGCCGAGGCCGGCCGTCTCGATCTCGACGGCTTCCGGCATGCGGCCGAGGAGCTCGCCCGCCGTTTCGGCCTTCAAAAAACGGCCATCACCCTCCGGGAGAGCCTCTCGGCCTCGGTCAACCGCTGGTCGGGGTGCCTATGGAACGGCCGCGAATTCTGCCGCAGCCGCGTCTATGAGATCCAGGTCGTCGACCGGATCGGAACCGGCGACGCCTTCAGCTCGGCCTTCATCTGGGCCCATCTCTCGGGCCGGTCCGACCCCGAAGCCCTGGAATTCGCCGCCGCGGCCTCCTGTCTCAAGCATGCCATCCCCGGAGACGTCAACCGGGTGACGGTCGATGAGGTCGACGCCCTTGTCCGCGGGTCGGGCTCGGGCCGCGTCCGCCGCTAGAATCCCGCCCTCATTTTTCCGTATAATAGGGCGGTCACGCCCGCGGAAAGGAGACAACCCATGGCCGAATGCCGACCCAACGCCGGACGGTTTTTTTGGGGGCTCGTCCTCATCGCCGTCGGAGTCCTGTTCCTGTTCGACCAACTCGGAACATTGGACTTCGGCGACATCATCGGGACGTATTGGCCGGTCGTCCTCATCCTCATCGGCCTCTCGATGTTTCTCGGCGGCGGACTCCGAAAGCCGGTGGGGGCCCTGATTTTCATCCTCCTGGGAGCGCTCTTCCTCCTTCAGAATCTCGACATCCTGGAGTACAGCCTCTGGCATTACCTCTGGCCGGCGGCCATCATCCTCCTCGGGCTGTGGCTCATCCTCAAGCCGTCATTCCGGACCAAGGGAGGGGGGCAGGCTCCGGTGATCAAGGAATCCGACCTCGACGTGACCTGCATTTTTTCGGGCCAGGAGCGGAAGGTCCAGTCGGCCCAGTTCAAAGGGGGGCGGATGACGGCCGTCTTCGGCGGATGCGAAGTCGACTTCGGCGGGGCCGGCCTCGAAGGCGGGAAAGCGACGGTCGAGGCCACGGCCGTCTTCGGCGGGGTGGAAATCATCGTCCCCCGGGATTGGCACGTCGTCCTCGACGGGACGCCCATCCTGGGCGGGGTGAGCGACGAACGGCGCCAGCCGGTCTCGTCGGCCGAGGCCAAGGCGACGCTCTACGTCAAGGGAACCGCGATTTTCGGCGGCGTCTCGGTCAAGAACTGAAGAGCCGGGGGCCGAACCGTTTTCGACCTCGAACCATTCGTCAATCAGCCGAAAGGACAACCGACATGAAAAAAGGCTGGCTTTGGGTCCTGGCCGTCCTCATCACCCTGACGGCCGCGGTCTATCAGCGGATGACCGGGCCGACTTACCCTTTCCGGGCAAAGGCCCGGATCGGCGCCTCCGACATCTCCGCCCGTCTCCCCCGCAGCGCCGAAAACGTCAAGGACCGCGAGGTTTCGGTCAGGGTCCCGGACGCGACCGCGGATGGATATGTCGAGTACAAGCGCTTCAAGACCGACGACCCCTTCACCCGGGTCGAGATGACCCGCGAGGGCGACAAGCTCGTCGCCTTCCTGCCCAAACAGCCTCCGGCGGGCAAGCTCGCTTACCGGGTCGTCCTGGCGAGCCTGGGGGAGATGACCTCCCTGACCGGAGAGAACCCGATCGTCATCCGGTTCAAGGGACCCGTATCGATGATCATCCAGCTTCCTCACATTCTCATCATGTTCCTGGCAATGCTCTTCTCGACGGCGGCCGGATTGTTCGCCCTGGGGAAGCGGCATAATCCCCGGAAACTGGCCGTCTGGACGGCGGTCCTTCTCTTCCTTGGAGGGTTCATCCTCGGGCCGATGATGCAGCAGTCCGCCTTCGGCAAGCTCTGGACGGGGTTCCCGTTCGGCACGGACATGACCGACAACAAGACCCTCGTCGCCATGCTCGCCTGGGTCGCGGCCCTCATCGCCGGGCGGAAAGGAAGGCCGGCCCGGGGCTGGATCCTGGCGGCCTCGGTCGTCCTCCTGGCCGTCTATTCGATCCCCCACAGCCTCTTCGGCTCGGAGCTCGACTACGCGAAGCTGCCGAAATGACACTCTTAACTGA